>JAITCM010000080.1 GCA_031283085.1 Chitinispirillales bacterium
GGGCCCCCCCGGCGCGACGATCGCGGGGCCGCCGCCCCCTTTGTTGCAAAATTAATCCACACCCCCCCCCCCCCCCCCCATCACCATATCTATTGTAGCCTTTTTTGGGGCTTTAACGCCATGACAATCAACGATAAGCCATCGAGGCTCCATTTTCGCCGTCTTTGCGGCAACGCGCTTAAAACGCGCCGTAAACGCGGTTTACGGGCATTTTTGCGCCTTGCGCCGTTTTCCGAAAAGAGCGCGTCCCGATGTAGAGATGCGCCGCCCGGTTCTTTCCGCCGTGCTTCGTCGGAAGAGCCGGATTTATTTAACGTTTAACAGTATAACAACAATCAACATTCATTGACGGAGTTCGTTATGATTTCAGCGTTGGAAAGGGCAGGGGCTCCGCTTTTCGCGGCGGCGTTGGCGGTGTTCGGCGCGGTTTGTTTTACGGGGTGCGGCGGCGCGGACAGGGAGCCTGAAGCGCCGTATAAACCGGAAGCGCCGTCCGAATACGAGGTGGCGGTTGCGGGGGGAAGAGGCGCAACCGGCGGCGGCAGTTACGCGGCAGGCGCGACGGTCTCAATATATTCCGGCGTGTCGCCCAACATCGTCCGGCAATTCAAAAACTGGGCGACCGAAAGCAACGGCGTGATATTTGCCAACGCGAACGGCGCGGCGACGACGTTTACCATGCCCGCGAATGACGTAACGGTAACGGCGGTGTTTGACAAGGCGGCGAAAAGGGCGGCATCCGGGGCAGTCGGTATGTTTATCGACGGCAGGGACAGTAAAAAGTACCGGACGGTGACCATAGACGACGAAACGTGGATGGCGGAGAACCTGAATTATGACGAGGACACGGATAATTCATGGTGCTATGAGGACAACGGCTCCAACTGCGGCAAATACGGCAGGCTGTATAATTGGGAAGCGGCGCTGGCGGTTTGTCCTTTAGGGTGGCATTTGCCGAATCGTGAGGAGTGGGACGAATTGTTGGCGGACGCGGGCGTCGGCGCGGCGGGCGCGGCGGAGCTTAAAACGGATGCCGGCTGGGAGAGCGGCGGCAACGGCGCGGACGCTTTCGGTTTTTCGGCCCTGCCCGGCGGCAGCCGCGCCGCCGACGGCAGTTTCAAAAACGCCGGCAACCGCGGGCTTTGGTGGACAGCCGCGGAATTCGACGGCGACAGCGCCTACTACCGGCGCATGGGCCACAACTACGACTACGTCTACGAGGGCACCTACGGCAAGGGGCACGGCTTTTCCGTGCGCTGCGTTAGCGACGAACGCGCGGTTGCGTATAACGCCGGCGCGGACGGCAAAGCCGATAACGCCGGCAAAGCCGACCGCTTTGACGATTTTGATAACTACGGCAACGTGAAGGAAAACGATAAAACCGGCATCTGGGGGTGGTTTGTTAATCAAACAAAAAATAAAAACGAAATTCTGCAGATATGTGTTTTGGCTTTTGTCGCGTGGCTGGCGTCTTTCGTTATATACAGGATTGTAAGAGGCATTCGAGCGCAAAAAAAAGACGCGGCAAAAGCGGATACAGGCGCTCCCCGCCCGGCTTCGCCCTTCGGCGGCCGCCGTTCGCCCGATAAAGGGATGAACGGCAAAAAAAAGAAGATGTTTGAGGATGTATCCTCTGTACGCCGGGATTTAGTTGGTGCGTTGATATTCGGTCTGGGCGGTTTGGGATTTATAGTGTTTTCGGTGTATCGCATTCCCATCGATTCGGAATTTAAAAAGAACGAGGTAGCGCATACGGCGACAGTCACTGATGTGGAATACATCCGGGCAAGTCGACACAGTGAAGATGGTGACACTTACACTTTGCGTGTGAAGTATGTTGTGGATAATAAAGTATATTACGGGGTTATCAGCACCGGCAGCGAATACAGTGTTGGAAACAGCATTGCAATATATTATAATCGGAACAACCCTTCGGATTATCGCAGCAGCGGGTATTACGGCGCGGGTTTTATGTTTTTAGTGCTTGGCTTGGTCTTTTTCTTAGTCGGCACCATACTGGTCATTTCTGGAATAAGAAAACGTTCTGAAGAGAAAGAACTCTTGCGAATGAGGCATATTATACGGGCGGAGTTTGAACGCGTAGAGCAGGACGAATCCGCTTTCGTGAACAGCAGGCATCCGTTTATTATCCATTGTAAATGGACGGACGGTAATACGGGCGCGCCGCGCTTGTTTCAAAGCCGGTCTATATGGCCTGACCCGGCGGGTATTATTGAGGAGAGACGGATAACGACGTTTCCCGTGTACACCGACCCGAAAGACCCCAAGCGATACTATGTTTCGTTGGAGGAACTGGAGTAAGGGCCGGGTATGGATAAAACGGGGTGCGCGCCGGAAACTTTATCAGCGTTGCGGAAAACCATGTTTGCGAAAGACATTTTTCACGGATTACAGCGGAAAGGCGGGGCGTGGCGCGTCCGCCGGATACTGGCGGCGCTTGCTTTGTGCTATGGCGCGGCCGCGGGCGCCGAGCCGGTGGATTGGGTGACGAAAGCGGATGTTTCATGGTACACGGATAACCCGCTGGCCGCGGAATTTATCATAACCACGGCCGGGCAGCTGGCGGGGCTGGCGAAATTGGTAAACGGCGGAAACACCTTTGACGGGGAAGTTGTCAAACTCGGCGCCGATATAGCGCTCAACGATACGTCGGAATGGCTGAATTGGAAGATTAGCGCCCCGCGGTACAGTTGGACTCCCATAGGGTATAAGGGGGGCCAATGGGAAGCCGAGAGGCCGTTTGCCGGCACGTTTGACGGCGGCGGGTTTATTATATACGGCCTCTTTTGCGGTTCGGGCGCGACGGGCGGGTTATTCGGGTACGTCAACCCTATCGGGACAATCGAGGGCCTTGGGGTTCAAGCGTCGTACTGTGCCGGCAGTTCGTATATCGGCGGGCTGGTAATAAAGAACCGCGGGCGTATTATAAACTGCCGCGTTACGGGCTATTTTTCGAGCGGCTGGTCAAGCGTCGGCGGGTTGGTGTCGGAGAACGGCGGTCAAATAATCCGCTGCTGTTTTTCCGGGAATATATCGGGCGGCCTCGTTAGCGCGGGCGGGCTGGTGGGGGAAAATTACCGCGGCGGCGAAATTAAAGACTGTTATGCCGCCGGAAGTTTTTTGCAGAGCGGCGGAAACAGGGCCGGCGGGCTGGTGGGATGGAACAACGGCGGCTCAATTACTAACTGCTACGCCGTGGGGCGCGTATCGGGCATGAGTTACGGCGATGCCGGCGGTTTGGTGGGGGCAAACGACGTCGTCGACGGCAAGGGCGGAGATGTAAATTCAAGTTATTACAATCGGGAAACAGGCGGGCTGTCCGATGTCGGCAAAGGCTCGCCGAAAACGACGGCGGAGATGAAACTGCAAGACACGTATGCCGGTTGGGATTTCAATGAGATTTGGGTCATGGACGGTCAAAACAGCGGCTATCCGTATTTTAGGCGGCGGGAAATAAACGAAAAACATTAACAGGTTTCCATAAATATACGCTAAGGAGAGTGCGATGGGTGTTAAAAGAGCGTTTTGCGCGGCAGCGGTTATTGCGGTGATTTGCGCGGCAGGCTGCAAGTCGGGGAAGGCGGACGCGAATAAGGCGGGGGGCGCCGCGCAAACGGGCGGAGCGGCCGCGCAAACAAACGGAGCGGTTGCGCAAACAGGCGGAACGGTTACGCAAACGGGTGGTGCGGCTCCGCAAACGGGCGCGGCGGCCGGCAATTCTTTAAGCGCGGCCGACAAGAAGCGCCTCGACTCGCTAAAGGTATTTTACGAATCGTTAAAAGACGATTATCTCAAAAAGAATCTTTTCGACCGGGATTTAAGCAAGCTGTCCATGAAAGACCTGCTGATGCTGCGCAGCGGCGTGTACGCGGTCAACGGGCTGTTCTTTAACGAGGAAAACCTGTACTCCTATTTTATGGCAAATAAAAACGCGCCGATACCGTGGTATACGGATTACGTATGCTTTCTAATGGAAGACAAACATAAGAACGGGGGCAAAGGAATCGCGGGGGATGAAAAAGCCGTAGCGCTTGGCGACGCCGAAAAAGCCGCCGTTGAAAAGATTGACGCCCGCGTTGCCGAATTGCGCAAAAAGGGTATGTATATAACCAAAAACGGAAACACCGTAGGCGATATAGCCCATGTTGTGAATATGCATAAAGTCGCTAATACCGACAAAAAATTTATGGACAAACTCGCGCAAAATAACTTTGCGATTGTGGATTCCGATACCGGCAATTCGCAGTTATTCCATATTTACGAGATGAACGACTATGAGAGAATGCCGAGTTTTGTAACCGTCGATTTGTTTTTGCAGGTTTTTCATATAAAGCTGTCCAGGCTGATTAAATATTTGGAGCTGGGGAATTTTGCCGAAGCGCTGGAGGAGTTGACGTCGAGCCGGCACGACGCCTACGCGGACGGCCTTCTGCGGGAGTTGGTTGACGCGGGCGCGGACGGGGCGCGCGCCTATCCAAAGGGGTTGGACGCGCTTTCCGCGCTCGGTTCCGCGCCGGCCGGGGACGTGCTCAAAAATTTTTATAAAGAGGAGAGCGCGTGGGGGAAATACTCAGAAGAGATGGGCAAACAGCAGCAGAAATTCAAGAATTTTGACGGATGGGATAAAACGGTTTTCAATAAATGGATTGAGAGCCTGCTGGCGCTTCAAAAGAGGGGCGACGGCTGTCCGGCGTTTATGAAAACCGGCGCGTGGGAGTATAAGAACTTAAACACGTCGCTTGCCTCGATGGTGGAACTGAGAAAGCGAGATTTTACCTCATACGCCGACGACGAGCCGGCTTCGGCGGAGGGAGGATGCATGGAGGATTGCGAGGCCGCCGTGTATTATTTTCTTCCGGAAGGGCCCGAAGAAAGGGAAGTCGGCTATGTGGAGCCTAATCTCCCGTTTTGGAATAAATTGGACGAACTTATAAAATCGGTCAATAAAACGCTGGCTAAACATAACGTGCCTGACAGCCTCGGGCTCAACGTGGATTTTATGATAAGCGTTTCAAAAAAGGAGTTGGCCAAAAAGCCGCTTAGCGCCGACGAATATCGCAGAATCAGGGAAATCGGCGGCGAAATTGAGAATTTGACCCTGTCGATGCTTGTGGAACCGCGTTTCAGCCGTATTTCATACGACCATTGCACCGGGAAACCGTATGATAGTTCCAATGAGGTGCATTGGTCGCTTGTTACGGGGCCTGCCGCCTCCATCGCGGCCGCTACGGATATTTACGCGCGAAACGTGGCCGGCGACCCTAAAAACGGCGTACTGTACGCCGCTACGGGCAAGGCTAATCCGATTTACGTAGTCGTGGAAATAGACGGCTACCTGTATCTTACAAGGGGCGCGGTCTTCAGTTACTACGAATTTGTTATGCCGGAAAATACCCGAGCCATAGACGACAGGGTATGGCAAAGGATGGAAGCGTCAAAACAGCGCCCGGCAATTCAGGAGTGGATGAAGAGCGTCGTCGTCGATAACAGGTCAAAACCCGCGGTAGTGTCGGGAGTCGTTCCGGAAAGGCTGTGTTTTCAAATTGACAACTATTGCAGTGATGAATACTGATATTTGGCGCTTCCGGGGTTAACGGCGGGGGCGGTTGCGGATTTTGTGTAATATATGCCGTTTTTTGGTGTCAATAATGTATATTTATACCGTGAGACCCAAACGCCCCCCCAAATATACCGCCCGCGACGCGCAGTTCACGATTAAGGTTGACGCCTGGCAACAGTTATCGCGCGGCTTCCTGGCGGCTTTCGGACGTCCGGGCCTCGACTCGCTCAACGCCCGCGAGCGCGTTTTTAATCCGGATTCGCGCAAAATAGCCTTTTTGACGTTCGAGAACAGCTTTGCGCCATTAGGCGGCTTAGCCGCCGTGGTACGAATACTGCCCGTCAGCCTCAACCGGGCCGGCGAAGACGTTACCGTCCTCACTCCGCTCTACGCAAACATCCCGAAAGTCAGGGACGCCATCGAGAACGGAACCATCGAGCCTGTCGTTACCAAACAGGAGTTTCGGATATCATCCTACACCGGCACAGCCGGCTGCTACCGCCATGCCGGCGCCCCGGTGCCGACCTACTTCATCGCGGTGGATGGGCGCTTCACCGCGGCGCTCAACCCGTACTCTTACTCCGACAGCAACGAAATCCTCGACGACTCGCTCGCCTTCTGCGCCGCCGCCCCGTTCATCCTCAATAAACTCGGTATCAACCGCGACATACTCTTCCACGCCCACGACTGGGAGACCGCGCCCATCGCCATAACCTCAAAGTTCGCCGCGCTTGACGGACTGCTCGAAAGCGCCCGAACCGTCCTCACGCTGCACAACTCCTTCGACAGCGGCATAGACGTTGACAGAAAGCGAAAATTCTTCGGCGACAAAATATCGGGCGACACGGTGCTTAAATGCGTGCTCCCGCTGTTAAACGGCCCGCTGACGACGGTGAGTACACCCTTCGCCGACGAACTGCGCGCCGACCCGCTGCAACGCACAATCTTCACGAACCATCTCCAAAGCGAGTTCTCCGCCAACCCGCCCATAGGCGTGGAAAACGGGATGTTCGGCAAACCCCACCTGCTCTACACGTACACCGCCCTGTCCCACGCGCGGCAGGGCGTGTACGACAAAATGCTCGCCGAAAAGAGGCGGTTCAGGGAGGCAACGCTGCGGACGGTCGGCGTCATGGCGGAAAGAGACGGGGTGATAGGGGGGCTCACCGACGCGGCAGTTACTGATACCGGTACGGATATCAATACAGGTATCAACGCGAATGCCGATAAAAATATCGGCACAAACGTTAATACGGGCATCAATACAGATACCGGTACCGATATCGACATCAAAACCAGACCCATATTCTTTATGTCCGGCCGTTTAGACCTGATGCAAAAAGGCTTCGATGTGATTTTTCACGCCGTACGGTGTTTTCCCGCCGGCAAAGCCGCACTGATATTCTGCCCCAGCAGCGCCGACGGCGCGCGCCGCTCTAAGGAGCTTGCCTTTTTTCGGGAGATAGCGGAGGAGCGGCCGGGCGATATCGTTATATGGCCGTTTAGGATAACGGAGGAGGATTACGTCTCCGCCGTTTTGGGGAGTTCTTTTTTGCTCATGCCGTCGTTCTACGAGCCGTTTGGCGCGGCGACGGAGGGTTTTATCTACGGTACTCCGGTGGTTGCGCGGGCTACGGGCGGCCTCACGGTACAGGTGAGGCCGCTGCAGGGCGGCGGCTCCGGGTCGGTGGGCGCGGCGACCGGGCTTTTGTACCGCGAGGCCGTTGAGGACGACGCGCGGGCGTGCGCCGGGTGGCGCGACACCCTCAGCGTTCCCGTGGATAAGCGGATAAGCGTGCCGCTATACCGGTCAATGGTCAAGGAGGCTTTCGGGGCGCTCTCCGTTGCGGCGGATATCTTCGCCGACAGAGTGCGCTACGGGCGGATGATGGTGAACTGCATGGACAGTTTGCGGGATTTCTCTTGGAACGCGGCCGTCTCAAAGTACCGCAGGGTGTACGAGGCGGCGGCGCGGCGTGGGTTCTTTGACGAGTGAAAGAATTTTTAAGATTTTGACATTGTCTCACAGAATTAATTTATATTATTTTATTGATGTTGATATGGGCGTTTACAAGGAAAGGGATTTAAATGGGCGGGGGTATATGGATGCTGTTTGTTGGCTTTTTGGCGGGCGGCGGCGCCGCGTCCGTCGTGTGGGCGCTCGTTGTCTTCGGCAGGCGGCGCGCTGTCGATGCGCAGAGGGCCGAGAAAGAGCAGCTCATGGCCTCGGTGGGGGAGACGCTCTCGGAGGCCGACGCCATCGAGACGAACTTCAGAAGCGGCGCGCTGGCGCCGGAAGCTTTCCGCCGCAATATGGGCGACCGGATAAACGCCGTGATGCGTCTGCTCAGAACCAATATGCACATCCTCGACGCCTACTTCGTGAAGTACGCCGAACAGGAGGCTCGCGATTATCTGCGCGTGATAGACAATCCTGAACGCCGCAAAAATGATGGGCCGGATTTCCCCGCCGCGCCGATTCCGGGCGCCGTTGATAAGGCCGCCATGTATGAACAGCCGTTCGCCGTACCCGCTCCGGAGCCGATTGCTATCGTTACGCCCGCTCATTATGAACTGCCGCCGGCCGCCCCCGCCGCGCCTGTAGCGGATGCCGCCGGCACGGTCGATGATTTTGAACCGTTGCCATCCGCTCCGGAGCCGGTTGCTATCGTTACGCCCGCTCGTTATGAACTGCCGCCGGCCGCCCCGGCGCCTATAATAGCGGGAGCCGCCGCTCCGGATGATGATTTCGAGCCGCCGCCCCCCGCGCCCGCGCCGAGCGTTATCGATACGGATGAACCGCCCCCACCCGCCCCCGCGCCCATAGCCGGAGCCGGTGTCGCGGATACGGATGATGATTTCGAACCGCCGCATATCAGCGCTACAGAAACAGCCACCCTGTACGGAACACCGCAGGGCGCCCCCGTCAGGGAGGAGGAGTTGGTGCTGGGCGAGTCCCCGGAGGACAGGAACGCCGCGTTTACTTACGGGTCAGCCCCTGCCCCTACAGGCGCAAGCTCTTTTGCGCCGCCGCCACAGCCGCCCGTTATGCCGCCCCCCGCGCCGCTCCCCGCCGGCGACGCCGCATGGTCGGGCGGCGACTCCATAGAAGAGTTTGAGGCCGCCTTCGAGCAATTCGAAATCCCCGCCTCCCAACCGCCCGCCGCCGAGTACGAGGAAACAGGCAGGTTCCCAATGGGCGACGTGTTCGAAAGCCCCAGTCCCGGAACTCAGGCATTCGCCCCGGAGATGCCCCCGCCCCCACCGCAGAGCCGGCAGGGCGACGACCACGAGTTCACCGAAACAAGCTCCATAGACAGAGGCGCAATCCTAAACGCGATGGCCGCGTCGGGACAAACGCCTCCGCCGGTGCAAACCCCGCTGTCGGTACAAATGCCGCCAATCCCGATGCCTGCGCCGCAAGCCGACCACCACGAGCACCAGGGAATCACGGGGGATGACGTCGTCGACAGTATAGACAGTTTCTTTAAGTTGAATTGATATTGCGATTAACTTTAAATATGAGGGTGGAGATAGTGAACGAAAAACACATTGACGAACATATCGGACAGTTTATCGGTTTGCTTGAAAGCGGAGAGTATCGGCAGCTTGTAATGGAAAATGACGAGCGTGGGAACGAATGGGCTATCGGCGGCGAGTCTTTTGAGGACTACGCGGCTCGGATAAAACAACCCGAAAACTACGCGTATATAACCAATCGCCATATATCAAAATAGGGAAGGAGCGCAACTCTGTGAGGTGTAAATATACCGAATACAAAGATCTATACCAAAAACACAAAGAGATTATCGTTGGTTTAGACCCTAAAAGGATTCAACGTATGTCCTATGAGTAGCGCGACGTGAGCAAGCGTTGTTAGTAAATTTACGTTACCCCCGCTGCCTCGCAATCTCATACAGCAACACCGCCGCCGCCGCCGACGCGTTTAGCGACTGACCCCGCGGGGTCATGGGGATTGTTACCGTCGCGGTACATAGCTTTTGCAGGTAGGGGGGGACGGCTCGGTGCTCGCCTCCGGTTATCAGTACCGTCGGCCCCCTAAAGTCAATGCCGGCGGGATTGACCCCGCCCTCCACCGCCGCGCCTGCCACGGAGAAGTTTTTTTCTTCTATCAGCCCCTTAATCAGCCCCTCCAGGTTACGCGGCTTGATGATTTTTAGATGCTCAAACATCCCCGCCGAACTCTTGGCCACCGCCGCGTTCAGGGGGACGGTGTTCTTCCGCTCTAACAGCAAGGCGTCGGCGCCGAGGCAGACGCAGGAGCGGATTATCGCCCCCAGGTTCCCCGGATCCTCTATCGATGCCGCGACCACGAACAGCGGCGCCGCTTTCGCTAAAATGATTTCATCCACGGCCTCCGCCCCGTCGTAAGGCCGCGCGCTGCAAAACGCCACCACCCCCTGATGACGCCGCGTCCCCGCGAGCGCGTCGAGCTTCGCCTCCGGCACGAGGTTGTAGGACATCCGGTCGCGCCGGCAGATACGGAGAAGCTCGAAGAGCGGCTGGCTCCGCTTGTCTTTGTCAAAATAGACATGCTCGACGTCCTGGCGCCGGACGGATAACAGCTCTTCCACGGGGTGGATGCCGTAAATGGGGGTATCGGTGGGCTGCGTCATGAATTAAATATAATAAAAATTCCTAAAGTCCGGCCAACAAAAAACCGATAAATACAATAGACGGTAGTGTCAAGTGGCTCGAATAAGGCGAAAGGAGGCTGTTATGACGCTCACAAGCGTAGGTTCCGTTGCGATGGAGCCGGTCTATACCGGCGGAGAGAGGGCAGTGCACGAGGGCGGCGCCGCGCCGGCCTCCCAGAGCGCCGGGGCCGATGTCTTTGTCCCCATCGCCGGCACCGGCCAAACCAACTACCCCGAACCGTCCGTCAAGGAAGAAGACGCCGATTTCGAAAAGACTATGGACGAGTCCATCAAGCAGGCCAACAAGTCCTTAGCCAGCTACGACCGCCAGATAGAACGCGAAATCCACAGCGTCACCAAGGTATTGATGTACAAGATAAGAGACACCAAGACAAACGAGGTCATAGCCGAGTATCCGCCCAGAAAGATACAGGACATGATAGCCAAAATGTGGGAACTGGCGGGCCTGTTCATCGACCAGAAGGCGTGATGTTGCGGTATTGATATGTTGGAATAACATTGGCAATGTGTCGACGTTTCGTAGGGGCGACCGTCCCGGTCGCCCTTTGTTTTGAATGTTGAATTAATACCGAATTAATGAAACGGCGATTCGTAGGGGCGGGGTTCGCCCGCCCATTTTTACGGTTTTGCGGCCAACGGCGGGGCGGCCTGACGCCGCCCCTACGGTGTGGTGATTGATATGTTTAATCGTTGTTTTTAATGTTGTATTAATACCGAAACAACGCAGGGGTTCATTATGGGCATATCCATGAATACCGGAACCGGGCACACCGGTTCCGCGAACCGCCGCCACGGCGGTTTCGGTGCGGTCGGCGGCGGCCGGCTGACGCGCAACCCGGCCGCCCAAAGAGGGGCGCACGGCGGAACCGCCGGGACAGGGGCCGCCCCGGGACAGGCGGCCGGCTCCGGGCAGGCCGCGCTTAAAGGCGAACTGAGCGGGGTCGAGCCCACAGGCAAGGGCGGCAGCCCGAAGATTTACTCCGAGACGCGGGCGGTAACGACTAAGGGATTCAACTTTAAAAATATGGGCGTTTATGTAAGCGACGACGGCTCCTGCGGCATGACCGGAGGCCCCGTCTGCTTCGGGATAAACATAGACGGGCTCCCCGGCAGGATAGAACTGACGTCGGCCGATATTCTGAGGATATTCGAGGAAAGCTCCGACTACAGGAAAGCCTTTGGCACAGGCGACGGAACCTACGACAACGAAATCCTGAAAGAGATGGCCGTCGCACGCTTCGTTAAAGGCGACGTGTCGGGGCCAAACGGCGCGGACTCTAATTTCTACGTGAAAAAAGACGGAAAACTCGTTAAGGTAGACGAGGCCTTCATAAACAAACTCGTCGGCCACTCATACAACCAGTACGATGCCGCCGACCGCAAAGCCGTCAAGGACTACTTCGACGGCGCGGAACTGTTCACCGATAAGGCGAAAGTCATCGGCGATTTCGCCGACAATATCCCCACCGGCAAAAAATATTACGTCTATAACAAAGAAAGCCAAACCTACGACGAAGTTGACAGAACCTTTATCGACGCCCTCAAGGCGGAC
>JAITCM010000097.1 GCA_031283085.1 Chitinispirillales bacterium
CTCCACACACACGCACGTTCGCTCGCTTAACGACGCAACGGCTTTATTTCCTCGGTATTTACGGTATCTACGGTATCCGCAATATTTTCAAGTGTCACAGCAATATCCATCGCAAGAGCCACAAATATATAATTTCCCAAGCGCGCAATTTGCCGCGCCGCCGCGCTTCCTCGCGCTATCTTACCGTCGCAAAAAATACACACATAAATCTAAAACTTTTTTGACGGGAGTGTTTTCTATGTTTACGAAATTCTTTAGCCGGCAGGGGCGGGCGGTTTTGCTTTTGGCGGCGGGGAGGAGGCAACGGAACCGATTGACGTAGCGGCTTTGCGGTGTTGCGGTAGAGTTTTTTTCTTTTAACTTTTTTTAACTATCAACTTTTATCTTATGGAGGTTTTATGCGTTTCATCATTACGCAGGGGCGGGTATTTTTCATGGCGGCGCTCATGGCGGCGGTTTTGATGTTGGGTTGCGGCGGGGACGATGGAGGGGGTGTCTGGGTTGATACTAATAATCCTGGCAATGGGGGCAACGGCGGTTCCGGGGAGACGGTGGCGTTGGGTGGTAAGACGTGGATGGCGAAGAATTTGAATATACAGACGGCGGATTCATGGTGTTACGGGGAAGGCGGTCCGGTGTATGACGCTGGGCATAGCGGGGAGACAATAACGAGTAGCGAGGTGCAGGCTAACTGCGCGAAGTATGGGCGTTTATATACATGGTCGGCGGCGAGGTCGGCGTGTCCGTTGGCAGGTACGGGATGGCGATTGCCGACGCGAGCGGATTGGGATGCGTTGGCGCAGGCGGCGGGTGGTCGGCGGTATGAAGACAATTGGCCGGATTGGCACGATTGGGAGTTGGCGGGCAGGAATTTGAAGTCGACGTCCGGCTGGAATTGGAATGATGGCGATAACGCGAGCGGTAATGGGACGGACACGTACGGGTTTTCGGCTCTGCCGGGCGGCCGCTGCCATGGTAGCCATTTTGGCAATGCCGGCCTCTACGGCCATTGGTGGGCGGCCGAGGAGTACGGTTCCGACGACGCGTATTTCCGGTACGTGCACTACGACGACGACGGCCTGTACGAGTACGCGTTCGCCAAGAGTCTCGCGTATTCGGTGCGTTGTGTGAGGGACTGAAGCGCCGGTTCATGAGCCGCAGTGAGGAGGAGAAGGACAACGCGGTATAGGGCCGGGGCAAGGATGGAAGCGGTATTTACTAAACCTGGTAAACTGGCCTTCCGGTTTTTCGTCTTGCGCCACGCAACACGACATCGACTACGGCACGTTAGGCGTCTCCAAGAACGAGGCGGACATGAAGTTGAAGCGTTGCGCCGCCGGTGTTTATTCCGGGACTATCGGCGATTTGGTGAAGCAGCAAGGCGCGAGTTTGCAACGGTGGTCTGCAGCGTTGGGTCTTTTTGGCATTACTGAAAATATGCTGTTTGCCGATGTCGTGTACAGGTTAATGCAGGATAGCGAGGGGAACAGGTCATACAGCACCGGGCAAAGAATGGCGCAGACGACAGAACGGTACAAGCGCGAGGTAGAAGAAGCGTTGGGGATGTCGGTAGACACAAGGCGTTATTATTTTCTAAGCGCCAAGTTGTAGCAGGCGGTCGGCAACCATCCCTGAAAAGAAAGGGCGGCCACCAAGCCGCCCTTAAAATTACAGTCCGAACCGTTTCTTTATTTCGTCGATAGGAACGCCTTGGGCGATGAGGTCGAATATCTCCGCCCTGCCCTCTGCCTTGCCCGCTATCATGCCCTCCACCCTGCCTTTCTCCATGAGTTTCTTTGCCGTAATCATATTCGATGTCTCGTCCATCAGAAACTTCTTGCGGCTTCTCATCCGGGCGCGCTCTTCAGCGTCCTGGCTTACCTCAAGCAACAATTCAGTAGCCATGCCTACCTCCTCTTTGGTTCTTATGATATTGTTGATTATTTCTCTGTACTTCGGGTCTTGCGCATATCCGAAAAACAGGCCCCACATCTCTATGCCAGTCAACTAATAAAAGTCAAATTCAAAGTATATTTTAAGGGGGGGGCAAGCCCCCCTCGCTCCATAAAATCCGTCGGCTGCGCCGCCGAATTTTATTACGCTACCCCCCAATGCGGGGACACCCCGCAACGCCCCGCCAATCTATACCCTTTCCTTAACGTTTTCCCTATAAAGGCGGTCGCCTTTATAAGGAAAACAATAACAAACCGGTACGTCAAAGTCAACACAATATGGCGTTGCGTGCGACACCCATGTTTTCGCGCCGCCGTGCGGCGCTTGTTTACGGGGGGCGTTACGGGGGGGCTTTTGCCCCCCGTAGAGAGGGTAGCTCCATAAAAACGGGCAAAGCCCGTTTTTATGGAGCGAGGGGGAGACTTCCCCCCTTAAATTAGACGTTGACATTGGCAAAAACGCCTTAAATATGCGGTCATCGGATGGCGGAAGTATGTCCGCGTCGGGCGGTATTATGGCCATTTCGCTTACGCTCCGGTTCCGGTGTTTGGCGCGGGATTGCGCTTGTTATCAATTAATATATACTATGCCAATAAATTGTCAAATTTTTAATTTCCGGTACCGTGAGCGCAATACTCGCGGACAGGGCATCCCTCGCACTTGGGTTTGACCGGCGAACATCTGTGCTGTCCGAACGACACGAAGTACGAGTTGAAGGTCGTCCAAAACTTTCGCGGAAAAACTTTTCGCAGTTCCATTTCAGTTTCCAACGGCGTTTTCGTGTCGATGTATCCAAGTCTGTTCATTATGCGGTGTACGTGTACGTCTACGCATACCGCCGGCTTTTTGAACGCGACGGCGACGACTAGGTTTGCCGTCTTGCGCCCGACGCCGGGGAGTTTTGTCAATTCGTCAACATCCTGCGGAATCTCGCCGTTAAACAGTTCGCGGACGGCGGCGGGGAGCAGTTTCAGGTGACGCGCCTTGACCTTGTAGAAGCCGACCGGGAATATTAATTTTGACAGTTCCCCTTCTGTCAATTTATCAAGGTCATCCGGGCATTTAACGCGCTCAAAGAGCCTGCGCGACGCGGCGGCGGTGGTCTCGTCTTTTGTTCTGGCGCTTAGTATGGTGGCGACCAGTACCTTAAAGGGGTCGCCGGTTTGAACGTCAATCAGGTCAACGATTGGAGTACGGTTCTTTTTGAATTCTTCGGACAGAATTTTGTAGACGGATTCCATCCGCTTTTGTTTGTCGGTATTGTCCATATAATATCCTTAGCGTTCTTAATCGTTTAAAGTATCGGGCGTCAGGTTGCCGCCCCTGCGTGTCGGCACAAGCAGCGTTGCCCGGAATTCCGCCTGGTTCGACAGGAACGACAGCGGTTTTCCGCCGTTAACGCTCTCATCGTTTAGGCCGGCCCCGCGTGTTTTGATATGGTCTTCCGTCAACCGTACGCCTTCGCTGTGGAAGTAGCCGCTGTATGCGCCGCTGTAGAATAGCCCAAACTCCGCCCCGTATCCCGATTGGTAGCGTTTGATAACGCTGAGGCCTGCGCGCCACGAAAGCGACAGGCCGTTCCCCGACAGGGCGGCGAACTTCCGCCCGACGCTGTCGGCCGCGGATTGCATACGCGTGTCGCTGTTTTTAAAACCCGTTTGGATTTCGCGTTCCCGCGTAAAGGTATTTATCGGGCTTACGCCCAGTACAAGCGAGAAAAACGTTTGTTGCGCCCCGTCTACGCTGAAGAAAATCTGCGGTATCGCCCAGCTGCCCGCCGCCTCTATCGACGCGGAGTAGTAGACGAGCCTCTCAAGCACGTTGATTCGGCGCGTTACGGTATCGGCGATGTCGAGCGTGGATTGAAACTCATTGCTGTTGCGGAAGAACGAAACGGCGAGGGCGAAAACGTGTTTCTTGCCGATGTTGTAGAGCGACAGGCGCAGGGGTATGGCGAAGTTGAACGCGTCCGGCGTCTCGATTACGCGGTATCGCAGCAACGCCGCCTCGCCGCCGCCTGTGTCGGAGAGGCCGAGCTGCCGCAGCGAACCGGGGAAGTGTTGCCGCCACATTTGGAATATGGGGACGGTGCCGACGGAGAGCCCCGCGCCGAAACCCCAGCAGGCGCCCGACAACGGCGCGGGCTCGGCGTCTGATTTCGGAGAGGGCGTACGCTTATCTATTACGGATGAATCGTTATTAACGTTATTAACGGTATCAAAAGTATTAACGGCGCTGAGATTGACGGTATCGGCGGTATCAACCGTATCGATACGGCTGATATTGTCATTGTCAATATCTACGCCGTCAGCCGGTACGGACGCGGTATCGGTACCGGCGGGCGGATACGCGCCGGGAAAACCGTTCTCGGCGGCGTCTTGCGCGTTAACGGCCTCCGCAAACGCGAAAATAAAGACCGCCGCCGCGGTCAGGCAAATGTTAGCTCTCTTGCGCATTCACAATCTCCGCGACTATCAGCGTATAGTCGTCCTTATGCATAAAGTCCGCCAGGCTCTTTTTTATTGAACCTATTACAGCGTTGAACGGCAGTTTTACCGTCAGCTTGATGAGTTCCGCGAATCTGTCGTAGCCCAAAAACTCCCTCTCGCCGCCCCCCGCGCCGTCGGTGTCTTTGAATATGTCGTAGATGCCGTCCGTGAACCAGAAGAATCGGTCGCCCGGCTCGAATATGAACTCTTTTTGTTCGTAGGCGGCGTCTTCCGTGATTCCCAGGAATATCCCGTCGCCGGTGAGGGAGTGGAGCGTCCCGTCTTTGCGCATTACTATTTGCGACGGGTGCCCGGCCCTGCTGTAGGTCAGCTTGCCGTTCTCGAAATCGAAGACGCACCAAAAAGCGGTGAGATAGTGGCTCGTGTGTATGTGCGCCTTCAGGTCTTTGTTCATGAGCCCCAGGAGCTCGGCCGTGGGCAGCCAGGCGTGGGTGTGGTTGTAGAGCGACATCTTTGAGAGGGTGCCTATCAGCGATGACGCCAGCCCATGCCCCGACGCGTCGCCGATGAAGACTCCCAGATGCGCGTCGTCTATGTGGATGAAGTCGTACATATCGCCGCCCACGTCCGCGACCGGCTTGTAGGTCATGTCTATTCGCATATTGTCAAGCTGCGGCAGCGTGGGCGGGAGCAGGCCTATCTGTATCTGGCTCGCGACCCACAGTTCCGCCTTTATGCTGCGCTGCGCGGCGCGCAGCTTGTGCGTGAGCGTGGCGAGAAATTTATTTCTGCGCTCAAGGTCGTTCTTAAGCGCCTCCAGCGCGGTGATGTCGCGTATGTGCTCAATGACGCACCGCTCGGCGGCGCTTCCCTTGATAGGCATCGCGTAAGAGGAAAAAGTAATGGTGATGGACCCGGTGCCGTTCGGGTGCGGGGATATCTCCACATCCTTGATTTCGGAGCGCTCCAGCGTCTCTTCCAGGCGGCAGTCGGGGCAGGGGGCGGAGAGTCCGCGCAGCACCTTGTAGCACTTGGCGTTCACGCACGCCTTGTAGGAGCGCCCGGTCATGTCAACGTAGGCTTTGTTCACCCGCCTGACGGTGTGGTTGGCGGAGATAACGGCAAGCGGCTCGTTAACCGCGTCGAGCATGCTCTCAAAGCCGACTTTGCTCTTATAGATAAGATGCAGCGGGAAGTAATGGTAGAGCAGGAGCGCCACGACGGCGGCGGAGAGCGCGGCCATAGCGGCGAGCGTCAGGAATGTCGGCGAAAAGGTGATGTTTAGATTCATGACGCCCTCTTTTCTTCCGCGGCGGAGGCTTGTAAATAGTTGGGAACTATTTGGGAGGCCGGCCGCCAATGGAATTCATCGTTATCATAATCATTGCCGAGACCGCTATTAACGCTGTCATTAACGGTATTAACGGCCGCGTTAACGCGATTGGCATTATTAACGATAGTGTCAAACGCTATTGACGCGCACGACAAACCGCGCCGCAGGAAAGACTTTTGAGCGTCGACGATTTGCGCCGCGCCGCAAAACTCGCCGAATACCGCGCCGCGCCGGTATCCCATGGTGTCGGTAATTAAAATATCGTTTTGCGACAATTCGCGAAGCAACTCTTCCGATGATGACAGGCGGTCTTCGGACAGCCTGCGGATATTATTTTTACCGCCGTTGTTATTATCGCCGTTATAGATAAAGCCGCCCCAGTGCAACCGCCCCTGACGAGCGTCTATGGCCGTAAATATTCTCCGGGATTGACTGCCCGCGCAACCGACCGCCGCCGCGGCGTGGGCGAGCACCAGGAGCGATGATAACGGGAGAACGGTACGCTCGACGGCCATACAAAATCCTTTGACAAATGACAATCCTATCCGCAAACCGGTAAACGAACCGGGGCCGGCCGACACGGCCACGTGCGTGACGTCGCCCACATCCGCGCCGCCCAAACCGAGGGCGGCGGCGACGGCCTGAGCGATATGCTCCGCGTGCGCGTTTTTCACGTACCTGTCAACGGACGACAAGGGGACGCCGTCAACGCAGAGGCTTACGGACAGGTCGGTTGACGAGGTGTCTATCCCTAATATCATCACTTAATATCACAATCCCCTTTATATGCCGCCGTTTGCAAAACCGCCGCTAAAATAATACGTTCACCCCCAGGCAGTACCGGCTATACCTCACGCTGGCAATCCTAAGAAAACTGTTGAGATATGTTACGTTGCGAATATCAAGCGCTAACCTTTCCGTTATGTTAAACCCAAACCCGCAAACAATTCCCAAATCAAATGAGGTTCTCATGTCGTAAATGTCAACGGAGTAAGTAGTGTCTCTATCGTAATTGTATGTATTACTGCGATAAGTGTTACGGTCGAAGACCATGGTAGTGCCGAACGGGATGCTTGCGTCAATCCCGGCCTCGACGAAGACTTTTTTGTTGCCGGTAATAGCCGCTTGCATGAGCAGGGGAATGCCTATCGCAAACTCCCGAACCGATATTGACTCAATCAAAGCGACTTTGATTTCGCTGCCCGTCGTATTTGTAGGATAGGCGCTCCCCCTCAATTCAATGATAGGGGCTCCGTATGTAAAGTACAGCCCCGGTTTGAAAGCGACCGTGTTTGTGACTGGGATAGACACGCTTCCCTCTATCGACGCGCCGTAGCCGTAGGTTCCCCCCGGCCCCCCATCTTCACCGGAGCCAGAGCCAAGGGCGTAGCTGCTCAACGCAATCCTAAAACCCAATCTTACCCCCCCCCCCCCCGTCCCTCTTCCGCCGCGTCATTAGAAAACGCGTCTGAGTTGCTATAAGTCGCCGCGCTAGCCCTGCTATCCGGCGGCGGCGTAATTTGCGGCTGTTGGGCTACAGGGGGCGCGTACTCAGGTTGCGGCGGCGCGTACGCGGGCTGCGGCGGCGGCACGGGGGCGGGCGGCGGCGTGGCCGGCGCCCCTCTAAAATCCTCCACCGCCCCGTTATCGTATACAATCCTTGACACCTGCGGCCTGCCCACCATATACAGTATGTCTTTACCGGCCACATAGAACCTCACCTCGGCGGAAGTCTTCTCAACAACCCGCGCGCCGGTAATCGGCCCGCCGGAAAGCAACTCAATCGTGTCGGCGAAAACCGTTGCGGCGGAAACGGCTGCGCACAACGCGCATACTTTGACGGTGTTAACAATCCTGCGCGCCCGCCGCGCGCTCGTCACCCCAACAACCGCGCTGCCGACAGCAACCGTCCGGACATGATGAAAAAAACTGCTGAATGCGTGCATACCGCAACCTCCATTGATTAAAGTTTAAGTTATCACAGAATCAAACCGAGCAACAGTCAAATCTCCATTCATTGCCGTAACCCGTAGATTTTCCGAATTAACGCTAAGCTCTTTTAAGCGCCGATGCCAGCAATATGTCCAAAAGTTCCGAGTATGTTCCGCCTCGCCATGCCTTGAAGGCCTGCGGCAGCAGTGATTGAGATGTCATTCCGGGCAAAGTGTTGGTCTCTAAGACGTACATTTTCGAATCGCCGTATATCATGTCCGTTCTTGAGACGCCGTGGCACCGAAGCAATTTATGCGCTCGCAGCGCGGCCTCTTCGACTTGAGCCAGCAGTTCGGGTTCGCGCGGCGCCGGGACCAGCTCCTCCGAACAGCCGTGCGTGTATTTTGCCTTGTAGTCGAAAAATTCCGAACCCATTGGCCGGATTTCTATGGGCGGAAGCGCGCGCGTCGACCCGTCGGGCATATCTATGACGCCGCAGGAAAACTCTATGCCGCCGACCATCGTCTCTACCAAGATGTCGTCGGCGCTCTCCTGCAGTTCTTCAAGCAGCGCGACGAGCGATTCCCTGTCCGCGGCCCGTCCCATCAGACGGCTGGAGCCGGATTGCGGGCATTTTAGGAAACATGGGAAGCCGTGCTTCTCGATTATGCCGTCGACGCTTGTTTCAGGGTGGTTGACGCCGTATACGGAGTACTCAGGCACCGACAGCCCGCCGAGCATATACAGGAACTTCGAGGTGATTTTGTTCATCGCCACCGCGCTGGCGTAAACTCCGCAGCCGGTGTAGGGGACGCCGACAGTGTCCAAATACCCCTGAATCGTCCCGTCCTCGCCGAACTCCCCGTGCACGGCGAGGAAAGCGGCGTCGCAACCGTCCCACACCTCCTTGCAATCGGAGGGTGGGAGGGGCCCCTTAAACGGGCCGCCGGGCGCCGCGAAACTTTTGATGTCGGGAACGGCGCCGGCACCGTCCGCGTCGGCGTAGTAGATTTGCTTCTCCCTGTTGATGACCACCGCGCGCAGGCGGCCATACTTGCCCCTGTCGAGGAAGGCCAATACCTGGCCGCCGGAGTTCAGTGAGATTTCGTACTCGGCGGAGGGGCCGCCCATCACAACGTTTACATTGACCCTACCGCCGCTTTTGGCGCTTGCGGGCATAAATGTCCTCCATATTCAGTGCTTTTTTGGCCGTTACAGTACCGATTTAATACATCTAAATCAATGGATTCCTTAAACACGACCGCCGCGTCCGTAATCCGGCTTGCCATACGCGGACCGCGGCCACCCTCAGTCGGGCAAATCAATCAATCAATCCGTCAGGTCAACCCGTCAGTCGCCCCGTATCAAATAAACAATATAATTTTCGGACGGGGCCGTCAGGTAGTTTTTTTTGTTTTGAGGAGAGGTTAACCGGTTCTTAGAATTTATACTGAATTAGAGGGAGAGTCGGAAAATTTAAAATTTTGTTTCTTTATCTTTCCCACGACGTATATTATAAACGGTAACCGGTCGGATGGTTTTGGGTGTGCCGGAGGGCGGGGAGCAGGCAAAAAGCAAACTTTATAGAAAGGATTCTTATCATGAAGAATCTCAAAGTATCCGCGAAACTGTCGGTCGGTTTCGGTGTATCAGCCGTGTTCTTGCTGATAGTCAGCGTCGTGAGCGTTGTCAGCTTGCGTAATCTGACCGTAGCGTACAAAGACGCTATAGAAGACCATGGCGTGCCGTTGGCCTACGCGGCGCAAACCCTGGGGGCTATACACGCCTTGCGCGCCGAGACAAGGGGCTGTATACTCTTTATCGGCGATAAAGATAAGATTCGGGACGGCAGAAATGAAATAGACGGGTTGTTTAAGCAGTTTGAGGCAGCCGTCGAGAAGTTCGGCAAGCCCCTCCTTGAGCACCACGAAGCCAAAGTGCTGTTTACCGATGCCATGGAAAAGTATGAGAGGGTTTTCAAGCAGAGCGTGTATAAGATATTAGACGGCGCCGCGAGGGGCGCGCCGAAAGAAGAATTGCTGGCGGAAATGGCCGCCAACGCCAAACCCGCGGAGGATTTGATTTCGACGAACATGAAAAAGTGCATGGAAATGGACCTGGAAGAGTTGCACGAATCTACGGAAAGCGGGCACAGCCTCGCGCAAACGGTTATTATTATCACGATTATCCTTACCGTACTGTGCTTCGGCGTCGCGATATTTTTGGGCATATACATATCCGGCATGATAAGCAAACCACTGCAAAGCGCGGTGAAAATGGTCGACGGTATCGGCCATGGGCATTTGGATATGAGGCTCAAATTGAATCGCAGCGACGAAATCGGCATTATGGCTAAGACGTTGGATAAGCTGGCCGACGACCTGCAGAATGAGTTCCTTGCCGGTTTAAGGATGATTTCCGTAGGCGATTTAAGCGCGAAGGTCATGACGATGGACGAAAAGGATGAAATAGGCGGCACACTTAAAAAGACCATGGAGGCGCTGCGTGATGTCGTTGACGCCATGAAGAAGATTTCGGTCGGCGACTTGAGCATTGAAATAAAGCCCAAGGGCGACAAAGATGAGATATCCGAAGCCCTCAAGAGGACGGTGGAGAGCCTGCGCGCGCTGATAATAGACGACGGCGGCATGGTGCTTCAGGCCGCGGCCAACAATGATTTGTCGCAGAGGCTTACCCGCGAGTACACGGGGGAGTTCGCCAGAATGAAAGATAACATAAACACCGTCATGCAGAACCTTGACGACGCCATCGCTCAGGTGGGGGCGGCCGTGGCGCAGGTTACGACCGTGAGCGCGGAGATATCCTACGGCGCCCAGAATCTGGCCGAAGGCTCAAGCGAGCAGGCCAGTTCCCTTGAGGAGGTGTCCGCCAGTCTTGAGGAGATATCCTCCATGACGAAGCAGAACGCCGACAATTCCAATCAGGCTAAGATTTTGGCCTCCGAGGCGCGCTCCGCGGCCAACGAGGGGGACACTACCATGAGGCGCATGGCCGCGGCCATAAATCAGATAAAGCTGATGTCCGACAATACCGTCAAAATCATCAAGACGATTGACGACATAGCGTTTCAGACCAACCTGCTCGCGCTCAACGCGGCGGTGGAGGCTGCCCGCGCCGGAGAGGCCGGCAAGGGCTTTGCCGTCGTGGCCGAAGAGGTGCGCAACCTCGCGATGCTCAGCGCCGAGGCAGCCAACAACACCGCGAAGATGATAGAGGAATCGGTCAAAAACGCCGACGGCGGCGTCAAAATAACCGAGGAAGTGGCCAAATCACTGGGCCATATCGTCGACCGCACCGCCAGGGTGAACGACCTGATAGGCGAGATAGCGGCGGCTTCCGGCGAGCAGTCACAGGGTATCGAGCAGGTGAACATCGCCGTGGCGCAGATGAACCAAATTACCCAGCGCAACGCCGCCAGCTCCGAAGAGTCGGCCAGCGCCTCCGAGGAATTGAGCAGTCAGGCTTCGGAGCTCGCTAATATGGTACATCTGTTCAAGTTAAGCTCCGGCGGCGGGTTGCGTTCCGTCACGCAGCAGGTGGGCGCGAATTATCACGGGAACGATGTTCGGCGCGGCGGCATACCCTCGCTTCCTACCGCAAAGCCGGCAAAACCGTCGTCAATTCCAAACAGGAGAGCGGGCGGGTTTCCGAGCTTGCCGAACTTGAACTCCGACGGCGGACGTCAGGATGCCAGGCGCGGCTTACCCCCGCAGCAGACGCAGGCATCGACGGTGAAATCCGCGAGGGCGATAAAGCCGGAAGAGATAATACCGTTAGACGACGATGATTTGGGTGAGTTTTAGCCGTTTTTCGCATCCCTTTAGGGATGTATCCGTATTTTAGTTTTTTTAAACCTTACTTAATAGACAAATTAATCGCTACACAAGGAGCAGTTTTTTTTCATGAACATCCGGTTAAAGATTTTGTCGTCGATTGTGGTCGCAACGGTTGCCACAGCGCTGATTATCGGGACGGTGAGCATATCCAACGCCAGAACCATTACTTTCAACGCCGAAAAGAAAGAGGTTATGGAGGCGCGCTCAACGCTGAGGAACTATTTGAAAGATTCGGAGAATGAGCTCGAACGCGCGGCGCGTATGGCTACCGTTGACCAGGACCTTATCGGCGGCTTAGACGAGTTCTTGAGGAACGGAAACCGCCTGAAACTTAATAACGCCGTTTTGAGAATCGCCCAACATGGCGTCCTGGATTTTCTTACGGTAACGGATATGAACGGGATTGTGGCGATGCATTCGCACCAGCCCTCCAAATTCGGCGACAGTGACGCCGGGCTTCCGCACATTAAGGCCGCGATAAGCGGCAAAAGAACGGTAGCGTACGAAACCGGCGCCGATAACCCCATAACGTTGCGCTGCGGGGTGCCGATTACGCAAAACGGTAAACAAATCGGCGTAGTCGGCGCCGGCTACAATTTCGGCACTAACGCGTTTGTCGATAAAATGAAGGCTTTTACCGGAGCCGAGATTACGATGTTTTGCGGGGAAAATCGCGTGGCGACCACCGTCCTCAACGTCAGAGGCGAGCGCAACACAGGTACAAAGCTCGATGGAAAAATCGCTAAGCAGGTTTTGTCCGGAAGAGAGTACACAGGCGAATCAAAGGTGTTGGGCAAGAAGATGTTTACATGCTATGCCCCCATTCGCAACGCCGCCGACAGCGTTTTTGGAATGATACTCGTGGGGACGGATATAACACAGGCGCAAAACAGTATGAGAAACGCCGTTATAACCGTTATAATAATCATGCTGGTGTTGTGCGCGGCCGCCGTCCTTATAGGGTTGTACATAGCCGGCGACATAGCCAAGCCGCTGAGCGCCACCGTGAACATGATGAATGAGTTGGGGCGCGGGCATTTGGATGTAAGGCTCAACCTGAGCCGCAAAGATGAAATAGGCGTTATGGCCAAGGCGGTGGATATGTTCGCCGACGATATGCAAAATGTCGTTATCGGCACCATGAAGAAGATATCCGTGGGCGACCTGAGCGCTAAAATCGAACTCAAGGACGACAAGGACGAAATATCGGGCGCTCTCAAAAAAACAGTGGAGTCGCTAAGCGTCGTCGTCGGCACCATGAAGAAGATATCCGTGGGCGACCTGAGCGTGGTAATAGAACCTAAGGACGAACGCGACGAAATATCCAACGCCCTCAAGAGGACGGTGGAGTCTCTGCACGGGCTTATAATCGACGACGGCGGCCGGGTTTTCAACGCGGCCGCCGGTAAGGATTTGTCGCAAAGGCTTACTTGCCCTTACCAGGGCGAGTTCGCCAGAATGAAAGACAACATAAACACGGTCATGCAAAACCTGGACGATGCCCTAAGCCATGTAACGGCGACGGTATCGCAGGTATCAAGCGCGAGCAACGAGCTTTCACACGGCGCTCAGAATTTTGCCGAGTGTTCAAGCGAACAGGCAAGCTCTCTTGAAGAGGTGTCGTCAACCCTTGAGGCAATGTCCTCCATGACAAAGCAGAACGCGGGCAATTCCAATCAGGCGATGGTTTTAGCGTCAGAGGCGCGTGTCGCCGCCAACAACGGCGACATTTCCATGAAACGCATGGCGGAGGCTATAAATCATATAAAGCAGTCGGCCGACAATACCGCCAAAATCATCAAAACCATCGACGACATAGCGTTCCAGACCAACCTGCTCGCCCTCAACGCGGCCGTCGAGGCGGCCCGCGCCGGAGAGGCCGGCAAAGGGTTTGCCGTCGTGGCCGAAGAGGTGCGCAACCTCGCGATGCTCAGCGCCGAAGCGGCCAAAAATACCGCGGATATGATTGAGGAATCGGTCAAAAACGCCGACGGCGGCGTCAAAATAACGGTGGAAGTGGCCAAGTCTCTTGGGCAGATACTTGACCGTACCGGCAAAGTGGGCGACCTCATAGCCGAAATCGCGGCGGTTTGTAACGCGCAGGCCGATGGTATCGAGCAGGTAAACATATCCGTGGCGAATATGAGCCAGGTTACCCAGCGGAACGCGGCCAACTCCGAAGAGTCCGCCGGCGCCTCCGAGGAGCTCTCCAACCTTGCCGCCGACCTTGCCGGCATGGTACGCGAATTCCAATTGAGCGAAGGCGGCGCGGCCCGTTACACGGCGGGGCAGCAAAGCGGTTCCAAACGCAACGCCTCTCAGCCGCAAATCCGACGGCTTACGGCTATTACCGACAAAAGAGCCGACACGCCCAAATCCGGCGGCACCAGGTCCATAAAATCTGTGAAAGCCGGAGAGATAATTCCGCTCGACGATAGCGAACTGAGCGAATTTTAATCAAGAGAACGAGAGCGGGGCGGTAACAATGTTATCGCCGCCCGCCCGTCCGACCCAACAGCCAGGCGGCATGTCCCATCCGAGTTTATGAATCCTGTGCCGTCGAGCTTCGCGTATCCGCCCTGTTCACCGGCCGTGCCGCCCGTGCGCCGCCCATCCCTAAGCGCCACTATCCGCGGGGCAAATCCGGTGTTAAAGGCGAACTCGTGCGCCTCTTCCTCTAAGTGTTCGTCGACCACGACGAGCGGTACGCTCCTGACCCCTCTCCGAATCAACAGCGGCTCGACCTCCCGAATACGCAAGTTTCGGGCATCGTTTTTTCGGCCCTGAGCGACGACCCACGCGGCGTTGTCCCTGTGTATGACCACATTGACCGTCGCGCCGCCGCTCCGCAGCGCGATGTTTTCCGTCTTGGCGGTTATCGACGCGTACAGCGCGGTGACAGCGATTACCGACATCGCCGCGGCTCCGGCCCTCAGCGCGTAGACCTTACGCGACTCTGCCCGGACAGCGCATAAGCCCGCCATGAATATTACCGTTGTCACAAGCGGCGCCGGCGATATGTTCGGGACAATAATCTCGCTGACAGGTACCCGCTCGCAGAATCCGCTCAGGAAGAACATCAGGTTCAAAACTTTCTCGGCGCACAGTATCAACGCGTTTGCGGCCGCCGCGACGGGGGAGAGGGCGACCGCCGCGAGGAAGAGCCACATAGCCGCCGACATGAGCGGTATGGCGATCAGGTTAAAGAGTATCCCGTAGAGCGACAGCGACCCGAAGTGGTAGAGCAGCGGCGGAGCGGTGGCCGCGAACGTGGCTACGGAGACCCAAAGAGGGGAGAGGAGTTTGTCGACAAGAAATACTGTTTGTTTATTGTTTATATTTGAATTGACGGCGAGTGTGATTCCGCTTAACGCCGGTTGCAGCATCGCGATTCCGGCGGTCGCGGCGAAAGAGAGCTGGAAACCCGGCGCGAAGAGGCTGTGCGGCGAGAAACATAGCCAGAAGAACCCGGCGAGGCCCAGCGTGTGGACAATGTGGTTTTTGCGTTGGAGCATCACCGAAACGCATAAGAGGGTTGCCATGGCCGTGGCGCGGAAGAGCGAGGGGATAAAGCCGATTAGGAACAGGTAGCCCCAAAGCGCCGCGAGCGCTATGAGCGTTTTGGCGCGGCTCGGTACGCGGAACAGGCTGAGCGCCGCGAATACGGCCGAGTAGAGCAAGGCCGCGTGGAAGCCCGATATCGCCAGTAGATGAATTATGCCGGCTTTGCGGAAGCGGGTGTTCAGCGATTCGGGCAGATGCTCCCTTTCGCCCAAAAACGCGGCGTGTAAGACACCGCGAGCTTCCTGTGTTTTGGCCATATTTATAACGCTGTGGACGCGGCTCCTCAAGGCGTAAGGAATAGACATACGGAGAGTCGATACATTACCGGCCGCTCCGGCGCTGACCGGCGCCCTGTTTATTGACGGGTTATTGTCCACGCCGGCTATCCTGCCGATTGAAAAGCTTCCGCTTATGCCGTTGACGGCGAAGTGCTCCCGCAAGTCAAACCCAAACGGCCCGGCGGCGTTGCGCGGCGCGGCGTACCGTCCCTGAGCCGTTATCACCCCAAACGGCGGCACGGGTTGTTTGGATACGCACTGCAGCGTCTTGCCCGCAAGCGCCCGCGCAACCTCTTCGTCGTCCGCCCCAATCACCCTGGCGCGAAATTTGAACCCCGTCGGCCCCTCCGCCACCGGGCTTGATATTCGCGCCGTGAGCGTCAGCAACCGGCGGTTCTCGCAGACGGACTCCATCCTGCCGTAAAAGTCCCTGATGCCAAGCTCGCTCCACGAGAAGAGCGCCGCCCCGCCCGCGGCAAGGAGCGCAAACCTGACACATACCCGCCTGGACAGGCATCCGCATATCATCAAAAAGATGGTTACTGTCAGTAGTAACGGTATGTAAATCAATGCGTTAGGTACATACTCCCGATACGACGCAAGACCGATTTTCGCGGCGCATATCCCAACGGATATACCGCAAAAAGCCGTGAACCCGGGCAGGCGTAACCAGTATTTAAAGTTCGGGAATAACTTTGCGGCGCTCATATATTCCGTAAATACAGGGTTTATTTGGAGAGCAATTCTATTGCTAAAAAAATAAAATAATATTTTTACACAATTGAAACGGGAAATAATATATATTTCCAATACGTTGTATCAAGCCACTTTGGAGGGGGATAGGGCTGTGTCCGAGAACCGCAAAACCTACAAAATATTGCTCGTCGACGACGATCAGTTGATTCGGGATATGATATCCCGTTTCCTTTCGATGGATGAGAGGTACGAGGTTATAACCGCGGCCAACGGCAGCCAAGCGCTGGAGCTGTTGGAATCGCATCCGGTTGATCTAGTCTTGTCGGATATACATATGCCCGGGATTCGCGGTTTTGACCTGCTCAAGATTGTCAAGCAACGCTTTCCCAACATAAAGCGCGTGCTCATCACGGCCTACAATGTGGAGGACTACTTAGACCTCGCGCTAAACTACGATATCGGCAATATCTTCGTGAAGTCGGTGCCCTTCAACTTCTCCGAACTCGATATCATCCTCAACAACCTGCTTGAGGACAACATCTTCGGCATAGAGAGACACTTCGCGAAAGATGTGAGCATCCAGCAATTTTTGGTGCGCAGACCGGATAATTTGGCCGACGTAGCCTCAAAGATAGTCTCAATAGTCGACGACGCCGAGCGCGGGAAGAAGCTCGAATTGGTGGTTGTGGAACTCCTGACAAACGCGATGTTCTATGGTATCCGCCAAGAGAATCCGGAGAACAGGCAGCATTGGGACTTTGAATTCGAACTGCCGGAGAATGCCGCCGTGGAGACGGCGGTGGCCGTAGACTCCGAAAAATACGCGGTCTCCGTGATAGACAGAGGCGGGAGGCTGAAAAAACAGGATGTCCTCTACTGGCTGCACCGCCAAATCGCCCGCAACGACAACGGATACCCGTTAGGCCTCTTCGACACGCATGGCCGGGGCCTCTTTATAGCCCGTCGTTACATTGACAGACTTATCGTCAATATAGACAGAGACCAGAAGACCGAGCTCATCATAATCAATTATTTAAATCAGGACTATTCGGGGTCTAAACCGATTTATATTAACGAGATTTAGGCTTTGATTTGACGAGACAGTTTCAAATTTTGTGTATATTTTTTTAAGAGTTATTGACCAAAACCAGTTTACACAGATTTTGAGACAGTCTCGATTTGACATTTTAACGACGGGTTTAAACGGCTCTTCCGGCATTATGGCGGGAACGCTGTGGAAAGCCGCCGTTGCTAAACCCCGTCAATAACAGTTATAATATCATCCGGTAACGGCGCCGTTATCGTACATTCTATGTTTGTGTACGGATGGATGAATGACAATGACTCGCAGTGTAACGCTTGGCGCCGGATATTGTTATCGCTGTCCCCGCCGTAAACCGAATCCCCGGCTACCGGAAACCCTATCGACGCGAGATGTGCCCGTATTTGGTGCGTACGGCCTGTCAACGGCCGTACCGTCAGTAATGAATATCCGTTATTAAAGCGCCTCGTTCCCTCAATCACCGTACAAGCCGGTTTGCCGTTGCCGCTTTCGTCCGCCATAAACCTGCACGGGGCGTTGCCGGCCGCGGCGCTACTGTCCGGCGCTATCGGTTTATCGATACAAAAAGGCGTCTCGATGTCAAAACACCCGCGTACTGCCGCCGCGTATCTCTTTATTACTAAATTATCGCGGAACAGATTTCCTAAGACCGCCGCCCCATATCCCGCGTTCTTCGCGAACAGTACCGTCCCGGAGGTATCCCTGTCCAAACGATGTATCGGATGGCAGTTTGGGTAGGGCGGGGCATGGATATGGCGTAACTGGTAGACTAAATTGTTGCGGAAAGACTTTCCGGCGCGGTGTACCAAAAGGTTTCCGGGTTTGTTGACGCATAGCATCCACTCGTCTTCGTATATTATAGAGTAGGAGAGGTTTGCCGCCGGTTCCTCAAAATCGCGGGGTTCGTAGGCGACGGTGTCTCCGGCTCCGGCGAGGCTTTCCTCGTCGCATCTTACGTTATTTACAAATACGCGCCCCTCGCGGATGAGTTCCTTCCACTCTTCTTTACTGTGGTAGGTAAATCTGCCGGACAGGTAATCGGCGGCGGCGACAGGCGTTCCGGCATTATCGGGGATTTTGGATGTGAATATCATAACAAAAATGAGGCGGGACCCGTTAAACCCAAGCCCCGCCGCGGTATATTAACGACTTACAACGTTAATATTACTTCTTCTTGACGACCTTTTTCTTCGCGGGGGCGGCGGCTTTTTTGACCGGCGCCTTCTTGACCGTCGTTTTCTTCACCGGCGCGTCGCCCAATATCGCGTCCTTGGCGGTCTTCGATACCTTGAATTTCACAACCTTTTTCGCGGGTATCTTTATCACAGCGCCCGTCGCGGGATTTCTGCCCGTCCTCGCCTTGCGTTGCACGAGGACCAACTTTCCGAGGCCCGGAAAGACGAAACCGTTCTTTGCTTCCACGTAAGCCAGCTGTGAAAGGTTGTCAAGAAACGACTTCACCTGCTTCTTGGAGAGCTCCTCGGTTTCCGACAGCTTTTGAATCACTTGAGTCTGAGTCAGACTTTTTCCTGCCATGTTGGCTCCTTTTTTGATACAGTGAGTTGTGGCGTTAAGTGCCATATTTACATACAGAATATAATATTTGCTTTCACAAATACAATATTTTTATTAAAAAAAATTAATATTTTTCAACACGCCGATTCCGTTCACAGTCTTTCAAATACATACGGGTTCCGGCACAGGCTCGAACTTTTTGTTTACCGCGTCTAAGAGTCCGTACGCTTTTTCAACCATGTCGAACGATTTGTGTACCCACGCGCTGCCCCAGAAAAAGTTGCAGCTTGTCTCCGCCGTGAGCAGCGCGTCGTAGGCGTCGAATATCATCTGCCGCGTACCTTCCGGGTCGCCGATAGCGCCAGATTTAGCGCACTCGTCAAAGCGTTTCTTTGTCTTGTGGTAATACCCGCTCGCGTTGCGCAGTTCGTCGAAGCCCTTCTTTTGCAGTAACCCGCCCGTCCACTGCGTAAAGTCGCCGCCCCAATGGTCGCCGGTATTCCACGCGCCGCGGTGCACCTCCACCTCCTCCTCCGGCGGAAACCTGTCTAAGTACTCCTTTATGTGCGTGGGTATAAAACCCAGCGTCCCCGCCCTGTACCTGTTCAATACCTCGTGATAGAAGCAGCCCCAGAAACTTGAGTTGATGTCGGTGCTCCTGAACCACCCGCCGTTCTCGCCGTCCGTCCAGGTGGTAACGAGCGCCGGAAAGTCGCACCACTTTGTCCGCTCGTAAATCTCGTGTTGAAACCATCCGGGGTCGAGGCCGGATTCCTGCGCGTCGGAGAGTTCGCGGTCACGCGGAATTACGACAATCTCCTCGCCGCCGTACCGCGCTATGTACGGCCGGTACCGACGCTCCTCCCAGCGCATTTCGCGTTTAGGCTTGATGTACCAGCAGTCCACAATCACGTAGGAATACCCGTGCCGCTTTAGCATGGGAATCATCTCCATGCAGAACCCCATCTCCGGCGGCCAAAACCCGTGAAAGACCCCGCGTCCGAGCATATGCCTCCCCAAACCCTTCCACCAATCGGTCTGAGCGTCCCAATCCGCTTCGGGTATCAGAGGGTAAACCGGATGATAAAGCCCGCTGCCCACAAACTCAACAGGCGAACGCCGGAAACGCTCCATGAAGTCGGCGACGGGCGCTGTATCCTGAAACATCTCGCGTATCCCCGGGTCCTCAAGCTGTTTGAGCAGCGTGCCGGAGACGCTCAGGTGTAGCCGCGCAATGTCCTCGTAGCCCTCAAGCATACGCGTAATGCGGTCGTAACACCACATTATCTGCTTCGCCTCCCACCTCTCTTCGGCGGAGTTGAAAAGCGCCGACAGGTTTCCGAGCGGTTGGTGGAGGTGAAGGCCGAGAGCGTGGTATATTGCGCCCATAAGTGAATGTTTCCTTTTTTTAAGGTACGGATTTATTGACTAATATACTTTTTTTCAAAATCAAAGTCAAATTTGACTTTGAACTTTCGGCTTTAATTATTTTTAATTGCGAAGCGTCAATAAAACGTTTTTAATTTAATTGCGGAGATAAGTTATGTCTTTTAAACGTCTTATCATGGCTGGGCTCGCGGCGGCCGCCTGTTTTTTCGGCGGGTGCGTTGCCGTGGAAGAGCCTCTGCCGGACACGTCTCTCGATAGCAGATTTTGGGGAGACTGGCGAATGGTTTACGACGACGACGACGGTACGGCGATAGAAATTACTACCGTCAAGAACACCGGTGAACTGATTGAGGGAGGTTTTTTGAGGGTTGAGGATTATTGGATTGAGAGCTGGTTGAATACCGGAACGTGGCGCGTAAGCAACGACACGCTATACGAAATAATCGACGGCGAGAAGCTTCCTTTGCGATACATATTCTCAAATTCCGGCAATAGATTGACGCTGATATTTTGCGAGAGGGAAGAATGCTACGAAAACATTGCGGAAAGGGTTGACGTCGCCGCCGTTAAAAGCCGAATGGAGAGGGTTTACGGTCAAGACCTCGCCCTGTACGCCTCTGCCGGTTACACTGATTTGATGTGGCGTTTGAAGGAAGATGAGTATGAAATCATTGACTTTGACATGATGTATTTCTATGACGGCCAACGCTACTTCGGCGATGATTGGTACTACGATGACTATGACGGTTGCTATTATCACGGTGAAGACGTGTGGGATGAGTGGTACGACCCTGTATGGTATACAATCGGGTCCCGTCTGTTCCTGGTTCTTACGAACGGCATTAAAGCGGAAGAAACGGTTGAGTTGAAGTATGAGGTTACAGGCAGCGGAAGCGCCGCAAGGCTATTGCTCTCTCCGGCGCTGCCCGACGGGACGCTCTTGGCCGAGGATGTCTGGCTGCCCGCCGAGTACGATGATTGGGGCTGGGGATTTTATAAGTCAAGGTATGGTAAAAAATCAGCCAAAAGCCGCAAAGGTCTTTTCACAAAGAAAAAAGAGGACAGACGCGAACATGTGTGGAATAGTAGCGTATATAGGCGATAAACCCGCCCTGCCGATACTGCTGAACGGCCTGAAAAGGTTGGAGTACCGCGGCTACGACAGTGCCGGCGTCAGCGTTCTCGGCGCGGCCTCCGGCAGGATTGAGACCGTCAAGTCGGTGGGCAAGATACGGGCGCTCGAGAGCAAAATAAGCGGTATGGGCGACGGCGGCGCAAAACCGGATTTGGACGGCGTTATCGGCATCTCCCACACCCGCTGGGCGACCCACGGCGAACCCACCGTGGCCAACGCGCACCCGCACCTCTCCGCCGACGGCAGGATTGCCGTCGTGCACAACGGCATAATCGAGAATTACGCCACAGTCAAAAAAATACTCGAGTCCGAAGGGGTGAAGTTCGTCTCCGACACCGACACGGAGGTTATCGCCCACTGGATATCGCGTTTTTACGAAGGAAATCTCGGCGAGGCGGTTCAAGAGGCGCTCAAGTCGCTTGAGGGCGCCTTCGGTCTCGCGGTGGTATGCGAGGCGGAGCCGGATGTGCTCATCGGCGCGCGGCGTGGCAGCCCGCTCATACTCGGCGTAGGCGAGGGTGAGAGCTTCCTGGCCAGCGACGTATCGGCCGTCGTCGAGCACACGCAGAAAATCGTCTACCTTGAGGACGACGATGTCGTGGAAATTACCCGCGGCGGGTTCTCCATCCGCAACGTCTTGCGCCAGCCGGTCAGACGCGAGACGCTGGAGATAGAGGCGGATTTGGAAATCGCCAAAAAGGGTAACTTTCCGCACTTCATGCTAAAGGAGATATTCGAGCAGCCCGAGGCGCTGCGCAACTGCACACGCGGGCGGCTGTTGCTCGACGAGGGCAACGCGAAGCTGGCCGGACTCGACAACTCCATGCGGGAATTGCGTTCCATAGACCGCGTGATAATTACCGCCTGCGGAACGAGCTACTACGCCGCGATGGTGGGGGAGTACCTCATAGAGGAGTGGGCCGGCATCCCCGTGGAGGTTGAGTACGCCTCCGAGTTCCGCTACCGCAACCCGATAATAGGCGCGAACACGCTCATCTTCACAGTCTCGCAGTCGGGGGAGACGGCGGATACGCTGGCCGCGCTTAAAGAGGCGAAGCGCAAGGGCGCCACGGTGCTCTCTATATGCAATGTCGTTGGTTCCACTATAGCGCGCGCGGCTGACGGCGGCGTCTACCTGCACGCCGGCGCCGAGATAGGCGTGGCGAGCACAAAGGCCTTCAACGCCCAAGTCGTAGTACTGGCGCTTGTAGCGCTGTTGCTTGGGCGGCAAAGGCGTCTGTCATTTGAACAGGGAATAGAGATAACAAGGGCGCTCGGCGCGCTGCCAGGGCTGGTCGAGGAAACACTGAAGTTAAGCGATGAAATTTTGTCGATAGCCGGGGATTATTACACATGCGCCAACTTTTTGTACTTAGGCAGGCACTACCACTATCCCGTGGCGATGGAGGGCGCCCTGAAGCTGAAAGAAATCAGCTACATACACGCGGAGGGCTACCCGGCGGCGGAGATGAAGCACGGCCCGATAGCGCTCATAGACGCGAATATGCCGGTGGTAATCGTGGCCCCCAAAGACGCCCTCTTCGACAAGGTCGTATCAAACGCCATGGAAATAAAAGCCCGCGGCGGCCGCCTGATAATGGTGGCAACCGGCGACTCGGCCCCGCTTGACAAGTTCGCGAGCCACATAATAAGGATACCGGCGACCCTGCCGGCGCTGATGCCGGTGTTGGCGAGCGTCCCGTTGCAGCTACTGGCTTACCATATAGCGGTGTTGCGGGGAAACGATGTGGATATGCCGCGGAATTTGGCCAAGAGCGTTACTGTGGAGTAATGTTGAACGGATGGTAATAACGCTTAGCCCTTATTTATCAACGTGTTACGCCGTTGTAGTGCGATTGTGGGGGGAATATGGAGTAGAGGGGGTTCGAACCCCTGACCCTCAGACTGCCAGCCTGATGCTCTCCCAACTGAGCTACTACCCCAAAAGCCGTCGTATATAAAATAATAGTTCGCTTGAGATATGTCAATACTTTTGTAATATTTTTTTCAACGCAGTAATTCTTTGGCCCTCGCCGTTAGTTCGTCCATCTCTTTGACGGTCTTCTTTACCACCGCGTCTTCCTCCGCCGCCCCCAATACGTTAATCATCTCTTCCGTTGATTCATACGTCGCCCGGCGGAACGGGTTTTCGTAGTCCTTTGCCCTCGATTGGACGGTAAGGGCGGTTATCCTGGCGCAGTCGTTTGGGACGGCCTCCAAAAAGGCCGCGAAACGGCTTTCCGTTAACTCGTTTATGTTAACGTGTTCCAGCTTGGCGATGGAGCGGACGGCGTGTTTGACCTTTTCGATTTTGTAGGCGGCGGTGTGCCTGTCGAACAAGGCGTGGACGCAGTCGAATGTTTTTACGTCGTCGCCCTTTATGGCGCTTATGATGTTTTCCAGCGAGCGCTCGGTGATTATCATTCCCCCGCAGTCTATCCATCTACTGCCGCCGTCGCCGTCGCTGAGTGGATATATGGAGATTATCAATTCCTTGATATTTTTCAGACCGTTCTCTTTCATGTAGGGCAGGATGTTTTTTGCGCAGTAGTGGCGTACCATCATCCTGTACGCTTCGCAGGCCTCGTTGATACGTATAAACGGCGTTGACCGGAGGCTGTTGTCATTGCCGGCGGCGCCGGCCCTGTGCTGCTCAATTAAGTTTAACGCGTCGAAGATTTCGTCCACTGTGTCCGGCGCTAATGGGTCGGGTTCGATGAATGAACCGCGGTGTATGCGCTTATCCTCCCGCATGGCGAACTTATATTTGCTTCGCATTACCGCGTACATATTGTGGGTGAACCAAAAGGCCGGTAATACCGTCACGGAGTTGCTCTTTTCGTCTATGGTTATCAGGCTGAACGGGAGTTTCAGGTCGAACTCCGTTTGGTACGTTCCCTTGGATATCATCGTGAAAGAGGCGAAGCGGCTGTTGTGGCGCAGGTTGACGCATAGCCCCGGCCAAAAGCCGCGTTTGGCCCATATCTCGCCGTCGTTCACGCGGCTGTTGTGGTTTGAGCCGATGGTCGCTCCGGCGGCGATATTGCTCTGACCGCCAAGGGCGGCGGCGATTAAAAAGGAGTTGTTGTGGTGTTGGGCGTGCATGGGCATAATAAGACTGTTGGCTACCTCGCAGCAGGCTATTTGGGCGCAGTCGCCAACTACGGAGTGCCCCACGCGGGCGGCTTTTGAGAGTGAGACCGATGTGCCGGTCATTACCGAAGATACTTGCGCCGCCGAGTCAATATTGTTTCCGTAGCCGATAATCGAGTTACGGATTTGGACCGCGGAACCGACGAACGTAGGTTCGCGCGCGTCGCTCAATATTGTGGAGTTGTGTATCAGCTCGGCGCCGTCCACGACGGCGGAGGGGCCGATGAGAGCGTCTCGGATGGCTTTGGTGTTGACGATTACGGCTTTGCTTGCGATGACCGCGGATCCGCGCAGATTACCGCAGGAGGCGTAGGTCATCCCGGTGAGTTTGTCGAGCAGGTCACGGTCGCCGCGGAATTTTGCCCAGATGTAGGCGTCGGCGCAGGTCATATTGGGGTATGGGAGCACCGCCCGGCCGCCGTTTTCGTTTATCACATCTATGGGGTAACGGCGCTCCGCGTTGGCGCTCATCCCAAACGACGCCCCCTCCGATGAAGAAATCTCGTTGACGCCGAATATCATGACAGAATCGCTAATATGTTGATTTATAGAGAACAAGAGATTATGAATTGCGACATCATCATCTATGGATACATTACAAAAATGGCTACGGTACAGGCCGGTTTTGAGTGAGATATTCCCATATTCTAAGCGGTGTTTGCCGAACGCGCCTGTAAAAACCGTCCCATCGAAACGGCATCCGTGTACCCTGTCGGCGTTAAACCCCGCGGAGGCGACGTAAACGTCGTTCCAGTTCGCGGCCGTGTTGCCCTGTCTTTCGAGCTGGGCGCTCTCTTCGGGCGTCAAGGCGCGGTAGCAACCGGCGGGGCGTTCCGCGCGCCATTGTTTGATAATCTTTTCCATAAGGTAATATCAATATACATTATCAACGTTGACGTTATCAATAAAAAAGCGCCCGCTCGTGTAACAATTTAGGTTTTAAAAAAATCTAACATATCAATACGCGGCATAAACTATATTTTACAAGTATGCCGTTTTTACGCAAATCATCGTTAAACAAATAACAGTAGGGGAGACCATCTGCTATGAAGGGCAAAAGATTTTTGGTTCGGGCGGCGTTATTTGTATCGGTTGTTATGTTCGGTGTGGGCGCGGCGGCGGCCGACAAAAAGCCGGATATGTCCGTTTACGGCGATGTTATAGCCAGGGTCGGGCAGTCGGAGATAGTTATTGAGAATACGCTTCTGACGCCGCTTTCCGTTTTGGTAGACGGCAGGGAGGTCGGCAACGCGAAAGCCCGCAACAATACGCGTTTCGTGGTTGCGGACGGCAACCACTACCTTAAGGTCATCGGGCTTGCCAAGGGCAGCGGTTCTTCCAAAGACTTGCAGTTCTATACTAAGGGTAAGAGGTTCGTTTTTAGGGTGACCGGTCCTACCATCCAGTCGGTCTATTTAGAGCGGATGAGCGTTTACGACTTGGGCGTGCTTCCAGGCCCACCGGCTCCCGGAGTGGCTGTGGGGAACGGCGGCAACGAACCGCCGCCCCTCGCTGAAACCTCGCTCGGCAAGGACAAAGCGGCGATGTTTGACCGCTTGGACAGGCAGGTTGCGCCGGCTGTCGCCCCTGCCCCCGCTCCGGCGGCCCCCGCCCCCGTAGCCTCCGCGCCGGCGCCATCGTCTGCGGCTCCGAGCAACGCGCCCGTCGTCCCCGCCGGGCCAAAGTTCGCCGCCGTTAACGGTAAAAAGCCCCATATCGCCGTATACGTGACTGGCGACAAGACCGAGAGCGAGAAAAAGGCGTTGGGCGACAAGATGTTGACCGCGCTGGTCAACAGCGGTAAATTCATAGCCATCGAGCGCTCCAAAGAGTTCTTAGACGAGATAGACAACGAGCAGAGGAAGCAGCGCGAGGGTTCCGTTGATGAGAGCCAAATAAGCAAATTGGGCAGGCAGTTTGGCGTCCACTACGTCTGTGTCGCGAATATAATAGAAGCTTTCGGCGGCCATCAAGTCTCCGCGAGGATAATCAATGTGGAGACCGCCGTAGTGGTTGCTATGGGCGAAGACGACAGCCCCCTTAGGAATATGGACGATTTGGCGAGCGTGTCGTTTAGGATTACCAGGATGTTGCTCAAGGAGTAATTGAGACGGTTTCAAATTTTAAGGAGATAGAGATGTTAAAGGTCAGCGAAGTCGGTAAGGTATTGCTGTCGGCGGTGCTCTTGACGGCGGCGGGTTCGGCGTTTGGCGCAAACCCTCCGGCGCTTGCGGGCAGGTGGGTGCTTGAAGAGGGCGGCAGGGCGCCGGCCGGTTTTCCGGGCAACATGGAGTTGCTGCGGGACGGGACGGGCATAGTGGACGGTAAGAGCCGCAATTGGAAGACCGAAAGCGGTCGTTTTTATTTTATGGGGGACAAAGCGCTCGCTTACGACTATAAAATGGCGGGGGTAACGCTTACTCTCAAAAATGACGATGGAAAAGAGGTATCCTATATAACGCTGGCCGCGGCAAAGAAGGCCGAAGACGCCAAAGAAGCCGCCGCCCAGGCCGTAAAAACCGGCGCGAGCACGCTTGTAGACGGCAGAAACAATAAGACCTACAAGACGGTAAGGATAGGGGGCAAGACGTGGATGGCGGAAAACCTCAACTATCAAACTGGCAATTCTTGGTGCTACAACGGTGTCGTCGGCAATTGCGGCAAATACGGCAGGCTGTACGACTGGAAAACGGCGACGGCCGCCTGCCCCTCAGGATGGCATCTGCCCACTAATCAGGAGTGGGCGGCCTTGATGACGACGATGGGCGGCCATTCGGTGGCCGCCAAGAAGTTGAAGGCCGCAAGCGGCTGGTTCAACAACGGCAACGGAACGGATGAATTCGGTTTTGCGGCGACGCCCGGCGGCAACCGCCGCAACGACGGCAAATTCTACGGCATCGGCAACGACGGCAGTTGGTGGTCAGCCACGGAGGCCGAGGGCGATCTCGCTTACTATCGGGGCATTTTCTACGCCAGCGAAAAAGTGTACGAGTTCAACTACGACTGGGGCTACGGTTTTTCCTTACGATGCGTACAAGACTGAAACGCGCGGCGCGATAGCGAAGCGGCCGGCCGCTTTCCGCGCCTGTTTTTTAAGCAATATCATCACCCCCGTATTTTAAACAGGGCTTTAAGCGTATTTTTCCCCCAATCGAAAGAAACGTAAAAAAGATGAATTACATATTGACATGGCGATTGGATATATGTTATCTTAATATTGGTGGCGTGGAAAACCGTCCGAGCGGTCATATCGTCATAATCTAAAGTTCATGAAAGCGAGCGGGGTGCAGTATGCGTGAGTTGATAACCAATGATGTTTCCAAATGCGTTGGTTGTAACCGATGTATCCGAGTTTGTCCGGTTGAGGGTGCGAACATTGTTTACAGCGACGGTGGCCAGATCAAGGTAAAGGTGGATTTCAACCGATGTATAGTGTGTGGCGCCTGTATCCATACTTGTCGGCATAAGTGCCGGGGTTACTTCGATGATACCGAGCGTTTTTTGGCCGATTTGCAGAGAGGGGTGCCCATCTCCATGTTTGCCGCCCCGGCCAACCGCGCCAACGGCGAGAATTGGGGGCGTTTGCTGGCTTGGCTTAGGCAGATGGGGGTGAAAAAGATATACGATGTTTCCGTGGGGGCGGATATTTGTACGTGGGCGCACATCAGGTACATTCAGAAAGAAGCCCCGGCCTCTCTGATTACGCAACCTTGTCCGGCCATCGTGAACTACATTTTGGTGCATAAGCACGAATTGGTGCCGTATCTCTCGCCGGTGCACAGCCCTATGCTGTGTACCGCGATTTTCATGAAAGATTACGAGCATATAACCGACAATATCGCCGCCCTGTCCCCGTGTATCGCGAAGGCGCACGAGTTCGACGCGACGCAGTATGTTCACTACAACGTGACGCTGAAAAAACTCTACGAATATATCAAAACGCACGGAATCATGTTGCCCGGCGAGGAGTCCGGTTTTGACCACGCGGAGTCTTCGCTGGGGTGTTTGTACTCCATGCCCGGGGGGCTTAGGGAGAACGTGGAGCTGTATCTCGGCAAGGCGTTGCGTATCGACAAGTCCGAAGGGCAAAGTATTGTATACCACACTTTGGATGAGTTTGCCGGGAAGCGTGGAAATGACCTGCCGGTGATATTCGACGTACTGAATTGTCCGGAAGGCTGCAATTTGGGAACAGGTTGCGCCCACGAGCGCGACGTTTTCCAAGTCAACGCAATCATGGACAGGGCGCGGCAGAGTGTGTTGCATGGGCACGGCAAGGAGGATTTTGAGGCGCTTTACGGCGAATATGACAAGGCGCTGAATTTGAGCGATTTTATCCGAAAATACACCCCCTCGCACGTCCGTCCGTACATGGCTACCGAAGAGCAGATAAGGCGCTCCTTCTCGCTATTGGGAAAGGAGACGGATCTTGCGCAAAAGTTCGATTGTTCCGCGTGCGGTTCCGATACCTGCCACGATATGGCTAAGAAGATAGCGTGCGGGTTGAATATTCCGACGAACTGTATCCAAAAGGCCCGCGACGATATCAACAGGGAGCACGGCGCCCTGATAAGCCTGTCGACGGATAATCTCCATGACATCAACAGGATGCTCACGGACATATCGAAGGTCAAGGAACTGTGCGACGTGATAGTAGGCAGCGTTACCGACGTGAACAACGCCATAGAGCAGTATAACAATATGGCGATGGAAATCGACAAGATTGCCATGCAGATAAACATCATATCGCTCAACGCGTCTATTGAGGCCGCCAGGGCCGGGGAACACGGTAAGGCGTTTGCCGTCGTGGCGGCGGAGGTGCGCAATTTGGCGCGTTCATCCAAGAACACGGTCTCCGCGACCGAGCGAATAGAGATGGAAGCGACGGAATCCATACAAAAGATTAATTCAATGACCGATAACATAAGCGCTGAAGTGAAGAAAACGTTCTCGGACATCGCGGAAATTTCCCAAAAAACGCAGGTCGCGCTGGACAAGGCGAAACAGGTAAACGAGGACTGACGTTTGTCGGTTTCGGCGCGGTAAAATATATTTGTTGTCGGGTATTGACAAACATCCGTGCGCTATTGTATTATTATAATATGAAGATACCGATTATCTGTACCCGAATAGGCGTATTTGTCGGCACGGTTGCGTTCTGCTGCGGCGCGGCGTTTGCGCAGCAACCCGCTCCGCCGCCGGCTTTCCAGCCCGCTCCGCCGCAGCTTCAACAGCCGCCGGTTCAGGCGCAGCCCGCGCCGCAGCAACCGGCCTACCAACCCGCTTCGGCGCCCGTTCAGCAACCGCCGCCCGCGGCGGCCGTCGCTCTTTCGCCGCAGGACGCGCAGGTGTGGTCCGGGGAAGGCGCCGGTACGGCCGCCGCGCCCAAGCGGGACATTGTTGACGCTAAGTCATCAATGCGCTTTGGCGTCGAACTCTCCGCCGAGGCTTTGGCCGCCGCGCCGTACCTCTACTATGACAACGGCAGACGCCCCGGCGTGGGGAGGGTCGCGTACCCGGAGGACCGTTACATCTACCAGCGTTTCGATAATGTGGTCGTAAAACCTGTCGGGAGAGAGCTGCCTTTTAAGACAGGCGATACCGTTGATGTGCTGAGGTACATTAAGAGAGTCAAAGTCGGCGGCGAGCGTACGTGCCTTGTGGCGCGCGCCGCGCGCGGCGTTGTGTTTAGGTTTGTCGGTAAAAGCGCGGTCGTCCGGCTGACCGATATATGGGGCAAGGTGGCCGGTTCGGAATTGGTCGTGCAAGCGGCGCCGTTTGTACCCGTATATGTCGACAATAAACCGGCAAGCGCGGCGAATATCGGGGCCAGTGTGGTTATGCAGCTTGATATGACGGTTGCCGCGCCGTATTTGCCCCAATACATAATCTTAGACAGGGGTTCCGAGGCCGGCGTCAAAATAGGAGATTTCTTCAGGGTGGAGGATAGGGAGCGTGCCGACCGCCTGACCGAGGAATTGGTGGAAGCGCAGGTGCTCAACGTAACGTCCAGGGCGTCTACGCTTGTGCTGCAAAAGGTCTATAAGGAGCGGTTGAAACCCGGTGACAGAGCGTATCTGAGTTTCAGGGCGGCTGACAGGATTGATTAATGTTGCGGTATCAATATTTTAACGAAACGGATATATGCGATGGCTGATAATGTCGTTTACACATTGGGAAAGCGGCTGCTGATAAGCAACAGCCGCCGCACCGTGCGCGGGTCTGTCATATTCTTTCTAACGCACCTGCTGTTTTTCGCGGGTATGGCTTTTGCGGCGGAAATCATGTTGGTCTTGCTTGGGGTGTGGGGTATACACGTGCCGTTTATAGGGCAGGCAACGAGGATGTTGGGCGGGTGAAAGCGTTGTTGAATTAGATGATATTATTTGGGACATTGCAGGGGCGGGACATATATGTCCGCCCTTTTTTGATGTTAATGTTGATTTTTATCTCTATAAATTATATAAACCAGCTATATTTTGGAGTCATATACCATGACAATGACAAAAAAGCATACCGCCATACCGGTCTGTCCGAAGACCATGCTGCTGTGCGCCGTCGCCGTGCTCTTTTTAGTCTCCTCCTGCGCCGCCCGCACCAACAAGCGCGGCAGCGCCGAGAGCGAGGCCATACTGCCGCAGATAGACGTCATAAGGGTCAAGGAGAGCGCCGACGAGGCGTTGCGCGTAGCTAACGACCTGAAGCGCGAAAACGAGGCGCTCAACGCGAAAATTACGGAATTTGACAACCGCGTGATTCTCCTCTCCGAGGAGGTGTCCAACGTCTCCACGGCCAAGATTGAGGAGCTTGAAACGCGTCTGGCGCTTCTCACAGAGGCCTACAAAGATATGTTCGTGAAGCTGCAGGCGATAGAAATCGCGGTACGCCCCGTGCCAAAGCCGGCCCCGCCGCCGCCCAACAGGTCAACCTTCACCACAACTACCGACGGGTTCATTGTGGCGTCGCCGGAGTACGAGATGTTCCAAACCGGTCTGCGCCTGTTCAACAACCGCAGCTACGAAAAGTCGCTGGCCATGTTCACCGACTGCCTGGGTAAATTCCCCGACGGAGAATACCGCGACAGGGTGCAGTATTGGATAGGGGAGTGCAATTACCAGCTCAAGCGGATGGAGCAGGCGATTGAGGCCTACAAAAAGGTATTCACCTACCAGAATTCCTCCAAGGCTGATGCCGCCCAGTTCCAGATAGCGCTGGCGTATCAAAAGATGGGGCAGACGGAGAAGGCGAGAGCGGAATTTAGGAGGCTGGTGGAGAGGTATCCGGGGAGCAGTTATGTTGAGAGGGCGAAGAAATATATCGCGGAACTTAAATGAGCGTTAATATTTGCCGATGAATGCCATAACGGATAATTGATAATGGCTGTCAACATTAATCTATACGGATATTGCGTATAGACGGTTGGTATTTAATAACCGAATTATCAATACAAAAGTTACGTATAGATAGCTGATACTTGTAACGGACCGGTACAGATACTAAAAATATCAACAAGGAAGAACGGAAGAAATGTCAGTTAATCCCGCTAAACCCATTAAGTTGCGCAGCGCAACCGTAACGGAAGGCCGCCGGATGGCCGGCGCCCGCAGTTTGTGGCTTGCCAATGGTATGACGGAGGCGCAGTTCGGCAAACCCATCATCGCCATCGTCAACTCTTTCACGCAGTTCGTTCCCGGCCATGTGCACCTGCACGGTATCGGTCAGCGTGTTAAGAAACTCATAGAGGCGCAAGGCTGTTTCGCCGCGGAGTTCAATACCATCGCCATCGACGACGGCATCGCTATGGGTCACGGCGGGATGCTCTACTCCCTGCCGTCGCGTGACCTCATTGCCGACAGCGTGGAGTATATGGTGAACGCCCACTGCGCCGACGCTATGATTTGCGTGTCTAACTGCGACAAAATCACTCCGGGCATGATGATGGCCGCAATGCGCCTCAACATCCCGTCGATTTTCGTCTCCGGCGGGCCTATGGAGGCGGGAATTGTGGACGGCAAGAAGTACGATTTGATAGACGTGATGATAAAAGGGGCGGACAGGAGCGTGTCCAACGCCGAGGTCGAGGCGCTCGAAAAGGCGGCTTGCCCCACCTGCGGGTCGTGTTCGGGGATGTTCACCGCGAACTCCATGAACTGCCTCGCCGAGGCGCTGGGTATGGCGCTTCCGGGAAACGGTACTGTATTGGCCACGCACGAGAACAGGTTCGCGTTGGTTGACAGGGCGGCTGACCTTATTGTCAAAATGGCGAAGCGTTATTACGACGGCGGCGACGAGAGTGTGCTGCCGCGGTCTATCGCCGTCAAAGAGGCGTTTAACAACGCTATGGCGCTGGACATCGCAATGGGCGGGTCGTCCAACACTGTATTGCACCTCTTGGCTATCGCCCGCGAAGCCGGAGTTGATTTTAAAATGGAAGACATTGACCGTCTGTCCCGCGGAATACCGGTGCTATGCAAGGTCGCGCCGAGCTGCTCTTACCATGTTGAGGACGTCAACAGGGCGGGCGGGATAATGGGGATAATGGCGGAACTCGCGAGGGGCGGCCTTATCGATACATCGGTAAAACGCTTGGAGTCAACCGCGCTGTCTGACACGCTGGACGCTTTCGACGTCTGCGGTCAGAAGGTCACGCAAGAGGCCCTATCGCTATACAAAAGCGCCCCCAATCCCGCCGGCGGCAGAAACTTGGAGTTCGGGTCGCAGAACAAAATGTACGACGAACTTGATTTAGACAGGCGGAACGGGTGCATAAGGGACATTGACCACTGCTACTTCAGGGACGGTGGACTGGCTGTGCTCTTCGGCAACATAGCGAAGCGCGGCTGTATCGTCAAGACGGCGGGGGTCGACGAATCGATATTCAAGTTTAGCGGAACGGCAAAGGTTTACGACTCACAGGAGGCCGCCTGCGACGGAATACTCGGCGGCGAAATCAAGGCCGGCGACGTGGTGGTCATTCGCTACGAGGGGCCAAGAGGCGGTCCCGGTATGCAGGAAATGCTCTATCCCACCTCCTACATAAAATCAATGCACTTAGGGAAAGAGTGCGCCCTTATCACCGACGGCAGATTTTCAGGCGGAACATCCGGTCTGTCCATCGGCCACATATCCCCCGAAGCCGCGAGCGGGGGAGAGGTCGCCTTGATTAGGGCCGGGGACGTCATCGAAATAAACATTCCTGAGCGTACTATAAATGTACGGATAGACGCCGCGGAACTTGAAAGGCGGCGTACCGAGGAACTTGCCAAGGGCAATGGGGCGTTCAAACCGACGGGGCGCCGGCGTTGCGTCTCTCCCGCGCTTAGGGCCTACGGCCTCTTCGCGGCGTCGGCGGACGAAGGGGCGGTGAGGGTGTTGCCGGAGGGAGTCTGACCGGTTTACAGGTTACAAGTGGGGCGTCTCTGTTTTTTATCAACAAAGGTTTGCTATTGGGTGTGCCTGTTATGTAAATTATAGTAGGGCGTCCAAACCGTATTAGTTGGGCAGTCGGATCAATGTTAGCACAATGTATGGTATAGAGAGGGCCGAAACTTATGAAACTTATTGTTATCCCCATCGCGCTTTTAGCGGGAGCCGCCGTCTTTGTCGCGTTGCTGATGATTATTAAGGGAGGTTATTTTGCGACCAGGCGAAGGAAGACGAAGCTTGGCCTCGTCAAAGTGGCCGGCGCCGGTCTGAAGCTGAACGAAGATGATGAACCCGAAGATTCCTGCGGGCGGCACCCCGATATTGCGGATGAGGGCGATGCGGAGGTTGTAACAGCCGGCATCGGTACGGATAGCGAGGCAGGCGGGGCGGATGTCAATACCGTTGTCGATAAAGATGATGCCGGCGGTATTGAAGCCGCCGCGGCGGACACTGCGGTCGACGCGCTTTCGGACGAGGTGGGTTACGGCGAAAACGCCGAGTACGAGGAGACGCTTGCCGTCCCGATAGAGAGTATTAACGAAGAGAAAGACGACGTAGCCGGCCTCTCTCCGCCGTCAAAGATATCGGCGGATGTTGATGAGCGCGACAGTATTGGCGCCGCCGTCCGGCGCGGCGAGGGCCGAACAGGAGATAAGTTGCCCCTTATAGGGGATGGTTCTGTCAGAAAAATAGTCGAACTGCCGGTAGAAAATCCGTTTATCGGCGGAAAAATGCCCTCATTAGGGGACGGGCACGCCAAGAAAACGACTATGCCGCAAAGGAGGCGCCTGCCGGAGACAGTAAAAATGAAGGACCGCAAGGTGATACTTGCCGAAGACGTAGCGATAAACCGCGACCTGATAGCTATGTACTTCGACGGTTCCGGCGTTAAATTCGAGTTTGCCGTGAACGGTAGGGAAGTTTGCGAAAAGTTCGAACGCGACCCCGGCGCGTACAGCATGATTCTCATGGACATTCAGATGCCGGAGATGGACGGCTACGAAGTATCACGCAGAATACGCTCCATGGATGTCGACTGGGCAAAGCAAATCCCGATAATAGCCATGACGGGCAACGACCAAAAAGAAGACATCGACCGCTGCTTCGAGGCGGGCATGGACGACCATATCCCCAAGCCTATAGATATGGAAGTGCTGCAAGAAAAGGTATTTGACATAATAACGCTGAATGCCGAAAGCTTTTGATGTTGACCCGAATTTTAATCGTCGATTTTTATCTCAAGGAAAGTAGCTATGAAATCAGGTGTCGGATTGTTTCTGAAAGCGGCGGTAGTCACGGTATGCGTTATTGTGGGCACGGCGTTCGGGCAGACTGATATTACCGAGAAGTTCAAGGACGCGAACTTCAGGGCGGCAGTGTACGGTATTATCCGTAAAACCGCCCCCGCCCCGATATTCGACAGCGACGTGAGCGGCGTGATTGTGATTGACGTGAACGAAAAAGGCATATCAGACCTTTCAGGTATAGAATATTTTACCGCGTTGACGAGGTTGGAATGCGGAGACAACCGGCTGACCGCGCTTGACGTGTCGAAAAATACCGCGTTGAGGAATTTGTGGTGCCGCGATAATAAATTGACCGCGCTTGATGTGTCAAAGAACGCCGCGTTGACGGAATTGTCTTGCGCCGACAACAAATTAACCGCGCTCGACGTGTCCAAAAATCCAGCGCTGACAGAGTTATCCTGTCCCAACAACAAATTGACCGCGCTCGACGTATCGAAGAATACCGCGTTGACCGAGTTATTTTGTTACGGCAATCCATTGACAGCGCTCGATGTGTCTAAGAATATCGCGCTGACGAAGCTGTATTGCCGCGGCGGCAAGTTGACCGCGCTTGACGTGTCTAAGAATGTCGCGCTGACCGAGTTGGAATGCTCCGACAACCAATTGACCGCGCTCGATGTTTCTAAGAATGCCGCGCTTATGGGGTTGCATTGCTCCGACAATCCATTGACCTCTCTTGACGTATCCAAGAATATAGCGCTGATGGAATTGTCTTGCTCCGACGCCGAGCTGACCGCGCTCGACGTGTCGAAGAATTCAGCGCTGACGGAGTTGTTCTGCTACGGCAACCGATTGACCGCTCTTGATGTGTCGAATAATGCCGCGCTGATGGGGCTGGAGTGTTCTGACAACCGATTAACCGTTCTTGACGTGTCTAAGAACGTAGCTCTGACCGGGTTGGAATGCTCCGATAACCAACTGACCGCGCTCGACGTGTCAAAGAATCCCGCGCTGAAAAAGTTGAAATGCCATAAGAATATGCTAATAGCGCTTGATATGTCAAAGAATCCAACGCTGACGGTGTTGGAGTGCAAAGTCAACCGATTGGTCGCGCTTGACGTGTCTAAGAATACCGCGTTGACCGCGCTGTCCTGCGAAGTCAACCGGTTGGCCGCGATTAATGTGTCTAAAAGTACCGCGCTGACCGTGTTGTCCTGCTACGGCAATCAACTGACCGCGCTTGATGTGTTAAAGAATACCGCGCTGACCGTGTTGTCCTGCTCCGGCAATCAGCTGACCGCGCTTGATGTGTCGAAGAATACCGCGCTGACGCGGCTCTCTTGTTCCGATAACAAATTGACCGCGCTCAATGTCTCGAAGAATACCGCGCTGAGAGAGCTGTATGTGAATGATAACTATTTTACCGGTGAGAACGATATCGTGGGTGTGAACAAATCAAAGTTCGCGGTTTTTAAATTCGCTCCGCAGAAAGACAAGGCCGCGCTCTCGCGTCCAACCGAACAATCGCCGCTGTCATCCCCGCCCCAGTCACCGTCGTTGCCGCCGCCCCAGTCCCCTCCGTCCACGTCTACATTACCGCAGTCGCCGCCGTCTCAGTCTCCTCCGTCCACGTCCACGTTACCGCCGCCTCAACCGAGCAGATGACCGTTGCCGTTCGTCACGAATATTACCGCCGTTTGTTCCGGCGCGTGGAGTTTCCTCAATGCCCGGTAAAACAAACGTTGCTTCCCACGTCCAATTCCAAAATCTCCGCCGCGTTCCCGCCGTTGACCCCTATCTCCATCAAGCCCGCCGAACCCGGATAAGCCACTACGTTCCACAATGGGACGTCGCTGTAGTGATTGCCAAGAGGTACGCGCCTGTCATTATCTAATATGCACTCCGGGGAGCCCCCGCAGGCGAAGACCACCTCGCGTGGGCTAATAGACGTTATCGCGTTGCCGAAGCGGTCTATGTATATCACCGCAGCCTCCGCCGTGCCCTTGCCGAGGCTCGGTTCAGGCCAGTGTAGCGTTACGTAATCTTTCGTCTCCTCGCCGCAACTCTCAAACTCCATCCAGTCGGAGAGTCCGGCGGCAAGCGGCGCCAAAAGGTCGCGGGCGGGGAAGGTTGAGCAGCCTGAGGGCAACAGGTACTCGTCGATGTTCACCTCTCTAACGTCCGCCGCCGTCTCGCGGCGCAGTACCCACGACAAAAGGCCGTTGTCGGGGGCTAAGAAGATGTGCGACGCGGTCTTTGCGCAGATTACCCGTGTACGCGTGTTGCCGTAGTCCACCGCCGACATGAACACCGTGTTCTCCGGGAAGCTGCGGTATGAGGCTAAGAGGATAAAAGCGGCCTCCCGTATGTAACCCCGCTGAACAGTGTGCGTAAGGTCTATGGGGACAGCTGTCGGGTTGATAGAGAGGATAGTCCCCTTAAGCTCCCCGGCGAACCAGTCCTCGGTGCCGAAATCGGTGATTAAGGCGATAGTGCTCATACGGGTCTATCCTTTCTGCGCGTAGACAGTTTCAATATTTCTTAGCGCTGGCCTTTTCAAGCATTGCGTTGACCCGCTTCAGGTAGACCGCCGCATCTGCCGCCGGCTTGCCCTCCGCGATTAGCGCGCCGTCGTGAATCAGCCGCACCCAGTCCGCAAGTTCCGGGTCGTCCGGCGCCTCGCCGTAGCGTGTGTTGATATTTTTGATGATGGGATGCTCGGCGTTGATTTCAAGAACCCGCTTCGACACCGGCACCGCCTGACCCATTGCCTTCATCATCTTCTCTAAATGCGCCCCAACGGACTGATCTCCGGCGACTAAGCACGCCGGGCTGTCTTTTAGCCTGCCGGTTACGCGGACGTCCTCTATGGCGTCGGCCAGTATCTCTTTTATGCGCCCGGAAAGCCCTTTTAGCTCCGCCTGCGCCGCCTCCCGCTTCTCCGCTTCCTCCTTACCCAAATTCCCCAAGTCAAGGTCGCCCTTTGTGATGGATTTCAGCTGTTTCCCATCGTATTCGCCGATGCCGCCCATGCCGATTATCCACTCGTCAACCGGATCGACAAGGTAAAGTACCTCTATGCTCTTCGCCCTGAATATCTCCAGGTGCGGGCTCTTCTCCGCGACGGCGCGGTTTTCCGCCGTGATGTAGTAGATGTCTTTCTGTTCCTCCCGCATCCTGCCGGCGTACTGTTTCAGCGACACGAAATCGTCGCCGCTCTCGCTCTCGCAGATGGATGATTGGAATCGCGCCAATTCCAGGAGTTTCTCGCGGTTCTCATAGTCGTTGTACAGCCCCTCTTTGAGCACCGCCCCGAAACCCTTCCAAAAATCTTTGTAGGCCGCCGGATCGCCCTCCGCCATCTCCGTTAATTTTCCCAGAATTTTTGAGACGAGCGCCTTAGACATCCGCTCTATCACCGCGTTCTTCTGCAGCATCTCGCGGGAAACGTTTAGCGGCAGGTCTTCGGAATCGACCACGCCGCGGACGAAGCGCAAATACTCCGGCAACAGTTCCTTGCAGTTGTCCATGATGAAGACGCGCCTCACGTAGAGTTTCACGCCATGCTTGCGTTCGAAAGAGGAGAAGAGGTCAAAGGCCGGCTGCGCCGGAATGAAGAGCAGCGACGAGTATTCAAGCACCCCCTCGGCCTTGCTGTGCATCGCGCAAAGCGTTTTCCCGTAACCGCCCAGCGCTTGGTGATAGAACTCCTCGTACTGCTCCGGCGTAACTTCGGAAGCGGGGCGCAGCCACAGCGGTTTGGTCTGGTTGACGACCTCGTTTTCCCCCTTGTCATTCGGCAGGTAGATGGGGAACGCGATGAAGTCCGAGTATTTTTTTATGAGCGAGCGCGCTTGCCACAAATCCGCGTATTCGCCCTCGTCCTCTTTCAGGTAGACGACGACGTCCGTCCCGTGCCCTTCCTTTTCGGCGTCGCTGATGGTGTATGAGTTTTCCCCGCCGGACTCCCAGGCAACCGCGCCGCCGTCGCCGCCGGCCCGCTTTGTGACGACCCTGACGCGGTTCGCCACCATAAACGCGGAGTAGAATCCAACGCCGAACTGCCCGATGAGGTTAGAGTCGGCCCGCTGGTCGCCGGTCATCTTTTCGAGGAACGCCTTGGAGCCGGAGCGGGCGATTGTGCCGAGGTTCTCAATGGCCTCTTCCCGTGTCATCCCTATTCCGTTGTCGGACACAGTGACGGTCTTTGCGTCCTTGTCAACGGCGACGCGTATGGCGAGTTCCGCGCCGGCGTTGAGCGCCGGATTGGTCAGCGCCTCAAAGCGCAGCTTGTCGAGCGCGTCGGAAGCGTTTGAGACCAGCTCGCGGAGAAAGACCTCCTTGTGGCTGTAGAGCGAGTGAATCATCAGGTGAAGAAGCTGCTTGGCCTCGGTTTGGAACTCCAAGTTCTGGGATTGCGATTGGTTCAGGTTTTGCGTCTGCATGGCGGTTTGCCTCCTTTCTTAAAGGTGTTTTTTGTAGCGGGTTATCGGGTTTAGTCCGGTTTGATTCGTTTGATAACGTATAAATATACATTATCGGCTAATAAAATGTGAATAAAATTTTGAGATGATGTTCATATCGGAGCCCTCCGCTACCGCGATGCCCGGCCGAAACCGCTAAAAATCAACGCCGCCGCCCGCGGCTTTTATTATATTTAGTTATGGAACGGGTTGCGGAACCGGCAACCGTCAATTAAAAAGTAAGGAATAACGTATGAAGACCGCACAAACGGAATCGACATTCGACGCGAACAAGCTCATCCTCGGAGACAATCTTGAAGTGCTGAGGACGCTCCCGGAAAACAGCGTAGACCTCATCTATCTTGACCCGCCGTTCTTCAGCAACAGAAACTACGATGTGATTTGGGGCGATTCCGGGGAGATTCGGAGCTTTGAGGACAGGTGGTCGGGGGGAATCGACCACTACATTGCCTGGCTCAAAGAGCGGGTAGAGCAGATGCACAGAGTGTTGAAACCGACCGGGAGTTTGTTCCTCCATTGCGATTGGCACGCTAACGCGTATATCCGCGTCCATATCTTGGACAAGATATTCGGCGAGAAGAATTTCAGGAATGAGATTGTTTGGAAAAGGACAACGGCGCATAGTGACAGCGGAAGATTTGGAATGAATTCCGACAGTATCTTTTATTATACAAAAACAAGTAAATATACGTTCAACCAACAATTTCAAGATTATGATGAGGAATACAGGAAGCGATTTAGAACGGATAAAAACGGAAGATTGTTTATTGACGATAATTTATCGGCAAAAAGTTTAAGCGGCGGAGGTTACGAATACGAGTATAAAGGTGTGTTCAACTTATGGCGTTGTCCGGTAGAAACAATGGCGCAATACGATAAAGATGATAAATTGTACTATACCGGCAACGGCGGTATTCGGTTAAAACGGTATTTGGATGAATTGCAGGGGCTTCCGTGTCAAACGATATGGGTGGACATCAATCCTGTTAATTCCCAAGCTAAAGAAAAAATCGGTTACCCGACCCAAAAGCCGGAGGCGCTTTTAGAGCGAATAATCAAATGCGCGAGCAACGAAGGTGACATTGTGCTTGACCCATTTATGGGCGGCGGCACGACCCTCGCCGCAGCCGACAAACTCAACCGTCGCTGGCTCGGCATAGACCAGTCCCCGATGGCGGTAAAGGTGACGGATTTCCGCCTGCAGAACCAGACGGATTTATTTTCCGTGCTTACGCCGCCGTACACTGTGCAGCTCCACAAGTACGACTACGACACGCTCCGCTACAAAGACGCCTTTGAGTTTGAGAGTTGGATAGTAAGGCAGTACGGCGGAACTGCGAATATGAAGCAACGCGGCGATTTAGGCCTTGACGGAAGAATGGGGGACAATACGCCCATACAGGTAAAGCGCTCCGATAATATCGGGCGGAGCGTTATTGACAATTTCAAATCAGCCGCCGAACGTTACGACAGGAATCTCTTTATCAAAAATCAGAAAGCTAAACAGCCGGCAGGCTACATAATAGCCTTTAGTTTCGGCAAGGGCGCTGTCGGCGAAGTCGCCAGATTGAAGAACGAGGAGAACGTCATAATCAAATTAGTAAGGGTAGACGAGATAGTCGAGGTAGCGGTAAAGCCCGTCATCAACGTTAAGATAAAAGAGCTTGGGAGGGACGCGAAAGGGGACAGGACTATTGAGTTTACCGCGCGCGGCGAGAGCGACGCGGGCGTGGAGTTTTACAGTTGGGATTTCGAGTATGACGAAGAGCGCGGCTTCAAGGCGTCCGTGATAATGGACAAGGAGGGCCGCCAAGCCGTTCCCTTGCCGGCCGGAACGCACAACATAGCGGTAAAGGCAGTGGACAACGACGGTCTGGAGAACATAGAGGTGGTGCGTCTAAGGCTCAACGGTAAGGTAAAACGCGAACCGTAGAGGCGCGATTTATCGCGCCCTCGCCGCCATATTATGTGGTATGGGCGGGGGTAATCGGTAAAAGATACCCGGATAACCGCGGAAGATATTATATTACCAAGTATGGATAGGCGAAACTTCGTAAAAGCGTTCGCGTTGGCCGGCGCCGCCGCGGCCATTAAAATCAGCGGCGTTTTTGAAAAAGACGACGCGCCCATGGGTGACGCTTTACGCGCAGATGGTTATCATGTCGGCCGAATGGATATCCTGATTGCGCTGGTTTTGATTGCTTTCGCGTTGATTTCGAGTAATAGCGGCAATGAGGCGTCTATCGCGCAACAGGTACATGAATCTCCATCGGACAGTACGCCAGCGAATCATTTGGAAAAGGTAGAAGTACCGGCGAAAACGCGTAACGCGCGGATAGATGAAAAAGCAAAAGAAGCTTTGTCGTTTTGCAAAGCCAATGAATGCGACACAGGGTTTTGCGTACTTATTGACATGAAAATCCATTCTGGGAAATACCGTATGTTTATTTATGACTTCAAAAATCAGGAAGTGGAAAAAAAGGCTTTAGTTACCCATGGAGCCGGAAGAGGCGACAGGGTAAGCACAGACGCCGCGCCTCTTTTCGGCAACGAAAAAGGAAGTTGGCTGACTTCGCTTGGAAAATATAAAACAGGCGAACGCGACTATAGTCAGTGGGGTATAAACGTGCATTATAAGCTGCACGGTTTGGAAACAAGCAACAGCAATGCCTTTGAACGCTTGGTAGTGCTTCATTCTTATACGCCCGTTCCTTCCTATGAAATATACCCTTTTTACTTGCCAATGCAATGGAGTCAGGGCTGCCCCGTTACGGATGACGAAACTATGGCCTGGTTAGACGCTAAACTGGAAAATACTAAACAGCCTGTATTGCTATGGATTTTTTATTAGCGAAAAATTGTCTATTAACCGCCGCGTTAATTATATTATCAGTATGGATAGACGAAACTTCATAAAAGCGTTTGCGTTGGCCGGCGCCGCGGTGGCTCTCAAATTGAGGGGCGCCGGGGATGTTTTTGCTCAAACGGCGGCGGTTCAGGCGGAAAAGCCGGCGGATATGGCGGCCGTTTTGGGCGGTGAGCCGGATGCCATGTTCCGAAAGGCCATTGCCGAGATGGGCGGAATGGGGAGGTTTGTGAAGAGGGGGGACAAGGTTGTCGTGAAACCGAATATCGGGTGGGACAAGGCGCCGGAGCTGGCGGCCAACACCAACCCGGTTTTGGTGAAGGAGATTGTCAGCCAGTGCTTCGCGGTCGGGGCAAAGGAGGTCGCCGTTTTTGACAATACCTGCGACAACTGGAAAAAATGCTACGAAAACAGCGGCATCGAGGCGGCGGTAAAGGCCGCCGGCGGAAAAATGCTGCCTGCCGACGAAGTATCCTACTACAGAGAAATCTCCTTGCCGCAGGGCAAAAAAGTGAAGAGCATGAAGGTGCATCAGGCCATTTTGGACTGCGACGCCTGGATTAACGTCCCGGTATTAAAGAACCACGGCGGCGCGAGTTTGAGCATCTCCATGAAGAATTTAATGGGAATCATTTGGGACAGAAGGTTCTTCCACATCTCCGATTTACAGCAGTGCATAGCGGATATGTGCACGCTGGAAAAGAAACCCGCGCTGAATGTGGTCGATGCGTACAGGGTGCTTAAAACGAGCGGTCCGCGAGGTAAATCGGCGGAGGATACCGCCCTCGCCAAGGCCCTGTTTATGTCGCAGGACATAGTGGCCGTGGATACTGCCGCCACGAAATTTTTCGGCCAAATTCGCGAAATATCCATAGACGATGTGAAACATTTGGCGTTGGGGCAGGCGCTGAAAATTGGGACTATGGATATCGATAAGCTGAACGTGAAGAGAATCAGAATGTGAAAAGTTTCGACTTTTATTGGCATTTTTAACACAAAGAGAAGAGTTGCGGATGATAATCGCTAACCCCGGCTACTTAATAAAATCGCGGTTCAGACAATATTTTATCAGGGGGAAGGCTGTTGTGCGGTCTTCCCCATATTTTTAGAAAAACAAGCCTGAATCGCCCGCACGGATATTATATTTATAACTTTAATGATTTAGATACTCGGAACCCCAGGTCAAAGAGGCGGGCGGATGATAATAGCGAACCCTATCTACGACGTAACGTTCAAGCGGTTATTGGAAAATGACCGTACGGCGAAGTTTTTGATAGGGACTATCCTCGATTGTAAGGTGGTCTCCCTCACCCCCGCCGTTATCGAACGCACTAAATACGATAAAGATACCGGAAACCTCACCCTCTTCCGCATGGATTTTGCCGCGACTATAAAGAGCGAGACCGGGGAGGAGAAGCGGGTAATCATAGAGATGCAGAAAGCCAAACACCTTGCCGATGTAACCCGTTTCAGGGAGTATCTGGGCTCGGAGTATATCTCGTCAAGCCTGCCGATAGTGTCGATATATATACTCGGTTTTAATCTCTCTGTCGATTCCGCGGCTTTCGGCAACTTCCCGGCCTGCCGCGACCTGTTGACAGGCGAGCCGTTGCGCCCCTACGACCCTTTTGTGGAACGGTTGACGCACACCGCGTATTTTGTCCAGACAAAAAGAATCAAGCCGAGTTTAAACACGCGGTTAGACAAGTTGCTGTCGATATTT
>JAITCM010000114.1 GCA_031283085.1 Chitinispirillales bacterium
GGGAACCTCTAAAAATCTGGATTGGCTTCGCCGAGATACACACGTTGCTTCGGCGCTTTGCGCCTCGCAACTTGTTTATCTCGCCGCAAGGCAATGACGGTCATTGCAAGCGTTGCGAAGCAATCCAGAACGATGTGCCTTTTTTAGAGATGCCCATAATACTTTCCATCCATAAATCAAAATTAAGCGGAGATTTAACTTTTTTCAGCCCCTCTTGACCCGCCGCCCCGCCTTATATTATATTGTAGGCGGTATAGACGGGCGATCTTAAAAACTCTAAGGACACGTATTCATGCCGCTTGATAAAAGTATCAAAAAAGTGATGGTAATCGGTTCCGGCCCGATAATCATAGGCCAGGCCGCGGAATTCGATTACGCCGGCACGCAGGCTTGCCGGGTACTCCGCGAGGACGGCATCGAGATAGTGCTGGCCAACTCCAACCCCGCCACGATAATGACCGACAGGAACATCGCCGACCGAATCTACATTGAGCCGCTGACGCTCACGACTGTCAAGCGTATAATCGAGAAAGAGCGCCCCGACAGCATCCTTTCGGGGCTGGGCGGCCAGACCGGCCTTACGCTCTGCATGCAGCTTGCCCGCGCCGGCTTCCTCCAAAAAATGAACGTGCGCCTGCTCGGTTCGTCGCCCGAAACCATCGACAAGGCCGAAGACCGGAAGCTGTTCAAGGAGACCATGCAAGCTATCGAACAGCCGGTGATACCGTCGGTGGTGGCCACCGACGTGGGAGCGGCGGTCAAGTTCGCGGATGAAATCGGGTACCCGCTGATAGTGCGCCCCGCGTTCACGCTGGGCGGCAGCGGCGGCGGCATCGCGGCGGACGAGGCGGCGCTGCGGGAAATCGCCGCCAACGGCATCGCCCTCTCCCCCATCCGCCAGATTTTGGTGGAGCAGTCGGTCGCTGGGTGGAAGGAGATTGAGTTTGAGGTAATGCGCGACCGCGCCGGCAACGTGATTACCGTCTGCTCCATGGAGAACTTCGACCCCGTGGGCGTCCACACCGGCGACAGCATAGTTATCGCGCCCGCCGTCACGCTCGCCGACAAAGAGTATCAGATGCTGCGGACGGCGTCGCTCAACATCATCAAGGCGCTCGGCGTGGAGGGCGGCTGCAACGTGCAATTAGCGCTGCATCCGGACAGCTTCGGCTACGCCGTGATAGAGGTCAACCCCCGCGTCTCCCGCTCGTCGGCGCTGGCAAGCAAGGCGACGGGCTACCCCATTGCGAAGGTATCCACAAAAATCGCCATCGGCTACACGCTCGACGAAATAACTAACGCCGTCACCGGCACGACTTTCGCCGCTTTTGAACCTGCCCTCGACTACGTCGCGGTGAAGTTCCCGAAGTGGCCTTTCGACAAGTTCGTCTACGCTCATAAGGAGTTGGGCACGCAGATGAAGGCGACGGGCGAGGTCATGGCCATAGCCGACACGTTTGAGGAGGCGCTGCTGAAGGCGGTGCGCGGCGCGGAAATAGGGCTGTCGAGCCTGAACTTGCCGCGCCTTGCCGCGAAATCCAACGAAGAAATCATGGCCATGCTTAAAACGGTGACGGACGAGCGGCTGTTCGTGCTTTACGAGGCGATAAAGCGCGGCGTGAGCGCGGATGAACTGTATTCGATAACGAAGGTTGACCGATGGTTTTTGCGCGGGCTTGTCAACATATATAAGGGATTGTTCGATGACAATTCCCCGTCGTCAATCAATGGAAGTAAATCCGCGAGTGATAATCCTCAATCAATACCCGCCGGCGGCAAACTAATCTATAAAATGGTCGATACCTGCGGCGGCGAGTTTGAGGCGAAGACCCCATACTTCTACTCCATTAGAAACGGCACGGAAAACGAGGCGCTGCCGTTCATCGAGAAAAGCGCCAAACCCCGAATCGTCGTGCTCGGCAGCGGGCCGATACGGATCGGCCAGGGCATCGAGTTTGACTACGCCTGCGTCCATTGCGTTTGGACGCTTAAGAAATTAGGTTACGAGGTTATCGTAATAAACAACAACCCCGAAACCGTCTCCACCGACTTCGACACCGCCGACAGGCTCTATTTTGAGCCGCTTTGCGTAGACGACGTGATGAGCGTAATCGATATTGAAAAGCCCGTCGGCGTCATCGTGGCGTTCGGCGGCGGCACGGCCATAAAGTTGACGAAGAAGCTGCGCGAACGCGGCGTAAATATAATCGGCACGCCGGCGGAAAGCATAGACGTCTGCGAAGACAGGAAGCGCTTCGACGAACTTTTGGAGAAGCTGCAAATCAAGCGTCCTAAGGGTTACGGTGTAATGACGGAAGCCGAGGCGCTCTCCGCCGCCGGGAAGCTCGGCTACCCCGTGCTGATGAGGCCGTCGTATGTTCTCGGCGGTCAGAACATGATAATCGCGTTTTCGGCGGAGGATATCCGCGAGTATATGGAGATAATCCTTCGTTCCAAACAGGAAAATCCGGTGCTTATCGACAAATATCTGAGCGGGCGCGAGATTGAGGTGGACGCGATTTGCGACGGCGCGGATATGCTCATTCCCGGCATCATGGAGCATATAGAGCGCACCGGCATTCACTCCGGCGACAGCATCGCCGTATATCCGGCGCTGAACATTGACGACGAGTTGGCGGAAAATATCTTTCAAGTCACCAAAAAACTTTGCATGGCGCTGAACGTTAAGGGCTTAGTCAATATCCAATACGTGTTTTATGACAACGATATTTATGTAATAGAGGTCAACCCGCGGGCGTCGCGCACCGTTCCCTACATCAGCAAGGTGACAGGCGTCCCGATGTGCGAGCTTGCGACATGCGTGAGCGCTGGGCAAACGCTTTCCGAACTCGGCTACAAGTCCGGCCTCGCTAAGATTCCTCCATACGTGGCGGTAAAAGTCCCCGTATTCTCATTTGAGAAGTTAGCCGGGGTCGATACGCACCTCGGCCCGGAGATGAAGTCCACCGGCGAGGTTTTGGGGCTCGGCAGGAATCTGCAAGAGGCCCTGTACAAGGGGCTTATCGCCGCCGGTTACAAGATGAAGAAGAAGGGCGGCGTGTTGATTACCGTCCGCGACGGCGACAAAGGGGAAATCGTGGGCGTCGCCGAAAAACTCCAAAATCGCGGATTCACCCTCCACGCCACGCAAGGCACGGCGCGATTCCTCAAAAGCAAGGGATTCAGCGTCAACGCCGTGGATAAAATCAGCGCCAACACGGACAACAACACCGCCAAGTTATTGGAAAGCGGGAAAATCAGCTACATCATATCAACATCGGAAAAAGGCAGAGACCCGGCGTTCGACGACGTAAAAATCCGCCGGAAAGCGTGTTCGCTCGGCGTCCCGTGCCTGACATCCATCGACACCGCGAACGCGTTGGCCGACAGCCTCCTCTCCGATTACAGCGAAATCAACACCGAATTAGTCGATATAAACAAATTAAGGGATAAGCGAATGCGGCTGTCGTTCGCCAAGATGCACGGGTGCGGCAACGATTACATTTATATTAACTGTTTGGAGACGGAAATCAACTCCCCGGAGTCGCTCTCCACGCTGCTCTCCAACAGGCACACGGGAATCGGCAGCGAGGGCGTGGTGCTTATTCTGCCGTCCGACACCCCGGAGGCCGACGCGAGGATGCGCGTGTTCAACATCGACGGAAGCGAAAGCGGCATGGGCGGCAACGCCATCCGCTGCGTAGGCAAGTACCTCTACGACAACGGCATTGTCAACAAGCGGCACATAAAGATAAACACGCACAGCGGCATAAAGAACCTCTACCTGTCCACCAGAGACGGGGAGGTATCGTCCGTCAAGGTAGACATGGGCCCCGCCGAACTGCGCCCCGAAAAGATTCCGGTCAGGTTGGCGGGCGAGAGCGTAATAGCGAGAAAGGTAACCGTCGGCGACAAAGAGTACGACATCACCTGCGTCTCCATGGGCAACCCCCACGCCGTGGTTTTCTGCGACGACGTGAGCGTGCTCGACCTGGCCGAGACAGGCCCGTTGTTTGAAAACAACGAGCTGTTCCCGGAGAGAATCAACACCGAGTTCGCGGAAATCATGGACAGGAATTACCTGAAACTGCGAGTCTGGGAGCGCGGCAGCGGCGAGACCCAGGCCTGCGGGACGGGAGCCTGCGCCGCCGCGGTGGCCGCGGTTTTGAACGGCCACTGCGACAAAAACGCCGACATAAAAATACAGCTGCCCGGCGGCGAACTCATAATAAAATACACCGGCGAAACCGTCTACAAAACGGGAGCGTGTATCAAGGTGTTTGAGGGGACGGTGGAGATTTAGGCGGGGTCAAAAAAATTTTCAAAGCGTTTGTTCCCGCGGTATTTTGACCACAAACTGCTCGCCTTCCACGTCGTTGACAAATTCAATATTCGGCTGTTCTTCCAACGCGCGAACTATTCCTGAACCGAATCCGCGGTAAATCATCAGCTTGGAGCAATAACTGGCTAATAAATTATTTCTTATCACCATATTTCCTACTTTTATATTTTCAACCGTCAAACTGTTAGGCAAACAGCCCGGACTTACAATTTCAACTCTATTATCAAAAATCATCAGACGAATAGAGGAATTTTTTGAATAATCACGATGTACCAAAGCGTTTTGAAACACTTCTTCCAGCGCGATTTCCGAAATCTCAAGGATTCCAAGTTTATTGAAATTTTGCCCTCTTTGCACGTGTTTTAAGTTTTGCTTGAAAAACAGCATACCTTCTTTAAATAAATTGGGTATTGTTCCCGTAATATCGCGACTGTCCCTGTAGGATAAGCCGCCGATACTGTTACCTACGAAAGAAATCGCCTTAACGCAGAACGCCGGCTTATGTCTTTGGGGCTCTTTCCCAAAAAACAGCAATCCGCCTAATGTTACCTTAGAATTTTTGATAATAATCAAATTTTGATACAATACACTGTCAGAAATACGCGACACGGTTTTTAGGTGTATCGATTCCACATATTCATCCACATAAGCCTTATCTATATCATCCGCGGCCGTATCGGCAACCGGCATTTCGTCGACAGACAATACCCCGCTCTGCTGAAACAGTCTAATTTGCTCGTTATTATCCGTCAACTTTCTTTTGTCGGCGCCCTGTTTAATCCATATCGTCCCGTTAGTGTCCTTATAAGGTTTATACTGTCCCTCATCTATGTGGACCAGCAACACATTCTTTGGTTCCGTTTCACCGCCGCCGATTGAAACAACCTCCGTCACAATATACACCGCCGGTTTGACCAGCTCATTGGCTATGGTCGCTACCCTGCTGCCTGTATTTCGCAAACCGGCATAGTCCAAACCGACTACAATCCCGGTTTTGTCCTCCACGCCAAAGATAATAATCCCACCCATGGCGTTTGACATGGCAATCATCTCCGCCGCGATTTTATCCTGATTATCAAACTCCCGTTTAAACTGAACCTTGCCGGTCTCGCCGGAGCGGATAATATCCAGCAATTCAACAGCGTCCATAAAAGACCCTTTCATTTGTATTCATAAGGTTTACGCGTGAAACAAACTTATTTTCACGCCGCCCCCTTTTCCCGCCGCCCGCGCACAAACCCATACGCCAGAATACCGACAATAATCAGCGTGAACACCGCCGATACTTTGGACGCGGCGCCCAAGTAGAGCGACCTCGGTTCCATGACTATCTCGTAGTCGCCGGCTTTTAGCGGAACGGACATCCAGGCCATGTCAGAGCGATAGTATTTTACCGGCACGCCGTCAACCTTGATACGCCATCCGGGATAATAGACTTCCGATATTCTCAAAAATCCGTCGTCGGGCATGGTAACCGCCGCTATTCTCCTGTTGGGCGTGTACATCTTCCACTCTACTTTCAACCGTTTGGCGGCGTTACCGGCCGCTTTTGCACCGACCGCCCGCCCATCGTCATTACCGCCGTTACTAACTTTACCGCCATCGCCAACAAGCATCGTATCAACAGCGTCACCGCTTTGTCGCTCCGTATCGACCGTATTCGCTTCGGCTTCAGCGCGGGTGAACGGCAATTCCGGTTCTTCCAAAAGCGCAACCGTCGTGGTATAGTCGTAGTACCCCGCTTTCAGCGCGTCAACAACGCCGGCTTCCGGCAGCACTATAAAATCAGGCGCGTACGACAAACGCCCCGGTGATGTCGGGTTCTTTATTTTGTTGACCTTACCCGTCCCCGAAGCCATCAATATATAATCAACGCCGGCCAAATCAAGAAACGGCGTCTTGCCCGTTATCTTTGCCATACTCAGGCGCATCTGCCCGTCGCGAGTCATTTCCACGATGTCGCCCAAGTAGCGCGAATCGCCCTGGTCGCCCCTGAACGCCCTGTAGCAATTCAATTCGTTGTCGTGAAACCCGCCGATACCCTCAAGTCCGTACACACCCTCCTGATTATGCTGTAACGGGTAGGTGCCCCGCAGTGAGAAGACCCTAAACGGCGCCCTGGCGAACTCCGCCGAAAGTTCTTTAAGCGTGGGCTCGTTTCGGTAAAAAAATTGTTGGGGGCTGCCCGCGGAGAGGAATTGCAGGTTTACCTTTATCGTATCCGTCATGCCCATGGCTATCAACGAATAAACGAGGACGCCCGCCCTGAGCCTGCCTTGTACGACCGCGAGCAGCATACCGAGCGTTATCGACGCGAAGAGCCACCAGAGCCACAGGTTGGGAATAAACTTTTGGGTGAAGTTCTCACGAAAAACGCGAAGCGCGCCCGCGTCGCCCATCATGGAACCGGCAAACCGCGTTGTGAATGATTCGACGGAGAACAGTATTGTAATCAGGGTAACGCCCCCAAGCGCCGCCGCCAGCCCGGCGGTCCACTTGCGCTGCGGCTCCCCGTAAATATTAAACCGTTTATTCAGCAAATCCTTTATGAAAAACACCGACATAAGCGCGGTGCCGAAGGTGAACCAAAACATAATCATGCTGGGGGCGCGGAATCTCTTCACGCCGGGGATGAGGTGGTAGGCCGCGGTGAAAAACGGCGTGTTCGCGCCCATTGAGTAGAGCACCGCCAAGACCGCGACCCCAGCCCAAAAAAGGCGCCAAAAGCTCTTAGGCTTGCTCGCCACCGCCAAAACCGCGAGCAACAGCGGTATCGCCCCCGCGTACTCCGTGTTCAGCTTGAAGTAGTTTTTGCCCCAGTAATAATCCAAAGCGTTGCCAAACTCGTGCACCCAGAGCGAAAAGAACTCCGCCCAGCCCATTGACCACGACGTGGCGAACTCAAACCCGCGGTCGATGCCGCGTACGGAAAAAGCCTCTTTCACAAACATATAAGACGGGTACAATACGATGAACGATGCCCCCATCCCCATGAACACCGATATCCAAAAATACGCCGCCTTGCCGGCGACGCGCTTCTTTTCGGTCTTTTCCACAGCGGCCTTAATCACGTCGGCCGCCCAGTACAGGAAAATGCCCATTAGGACAAAATAGGTCATCTGTACGTGCGGCGAAAGAATCATCATCGCAACGCCTGTGGCCATAAGGGCGGCGTTGCGCAAAGACGGCAACGACAGCAATGACCGCAGGCGCCACACGACATACGGCAGCCACGCGATGACAATCATTTTTCCATCGTGCCCGGGGCTTACGTGACTGACGAACTGCGGGCTAAGCATATAAAACAGCGCGCCGGCAAAGGCGGCAAGGCGGGCGGCGCCAAACGACCTGCGCAGCATGACGAAGAAGAACAAGCCGGCTAAAAACACGTGGAGCACCATCACAAAACCGAAGGAGCGGTACGTAGGGGTGAACACGCGCACGAGCATACTTGGAGGATACAGCGCGTCGCCGAACATGGCGTCTATCGCCGGCATACCGCCCAACCGCGTACTAAACCAGGCCGGCACCTGCCAGTTCCGCCTCAAACTGAGGTTGGAGAGCTCTTTCATGTCGATATTGGACAACTGGTCGGAGTTGGTGGAGGCCAGCACCCTGTCGGAAAATATGAACGACGAGAAAAACAGCGCGGTGACGAGAAACAGCATCCCCGCGCAAACCCAGCTCCAATGCCGAAAAGCCAAACCGTCTCCCGATACGGGCGCGGTCTTTCCGGTATTCTTTTTTACATTGACGCTCTTGCTTGACATAACCGTTTTCTCTCCCCTAAATCCGATATTCCGTGTTAGCAAGTTCTATTTTAACCTTTTCATCCATACTGTCCGCCACCGCCTATACCCACAATAACTCACAATATATTATATAGGATTTTAAAACATTGCCAAAACCCAAAAAAATTTCGGCCCGCCGCTAACCGCGGCGGGCAACGTCAAAACAAGGGGTAAACATTACGTCAAAACAATCATCCCGCCCACGCTTCTTCTTCGCCATCATACACGTTGTTTGCCCCTACGGGGCTAACAACGGCACGATACGGTTCGCTACGCGAACCGTACCGCGCTTCAGTCCCCAACACAACGAACAGAAAAACCG
>JAITCM010000022.1 GCA_031283085.1 Chitinispirillales bacterium
TGGGATTTTGGGTATAGAAAAGGAGGGTGATATGGCGGATAATATGGCGAAGTTAGAAGAGGCTATGGCCCGGCTTGCGGTTACTATGGAAGTGACGGCTGAGCGTATGGCCAAGAGCCATGATGAGTTGGAGCGGTCCATGGCTAGGAGCCGTGAGGAGACGGAGCGGGCCATGGTCAAGCTTCGTGAGGAATCGGAGGCGCGGGATGCGCGTGTGGCCAAGCTCCGAGAGGAATCGGATGCGCGTGCGGCCAAGCTCCGAGAGGAATCGGCTAAGAACCATGAAGAGTTTAAACGGGACCTCGCGGCCCAAAATAAGAAATTGTCCGAAAAAATCAACGAGGTATCCAAAAGCATAGATAAGTGGATAGGCCACTTCGGCACCAACATCGGCACCCTCGTGGAGCTGACCCTCATACCCGGCATAAAACTGAAGATGAAAAAATTCGGGCACGACTTCGATTCCCTCGCGCCGAGGAAGCAGTATTACCGCAAAGACGGCAGTATGCTCGCGGAAGTTGACCTGTTCCTCGAAAACGGGGTGGAGGTCATGGCCGTAGAGGTCAAAACCCAGTTCAACGCGCCGGCGGTGGAATACCACGTCAAACGCCTGCAGCTACTGCGCAAGCACGACACCGAAAGGCTTAAAGACAAAGATATCCTTGCGGCCATAGCCGGGCTTAGCATAGACAGAGACGCCGAAGAACTGGCGTCGCGGCTTGGGATGTACGTAATCAAAATGGTCGAGGACGACAAAAACATAACGGTAATAGAGCCGGCGGGCGCCGTAGGGAAATGGTAACAAAAAAAGGGCGCCCGTCGCCGGACGCCCCTCCCTCAATCCCACAACACCGACATTTACATCTGCCACCGCCATTCCTTGCCCGAAAGAAGGGCGACCGGGGACGGTCGCCCCTACGAAACAATGCCGTTATTCGATGCGTTAATCGTTGACCGAAAAACGGGGCGGGCAAACCCCGCCCCTACAAAACAATCACATTACCTCAACAACTGCAAGACGCTCTGCGGCTGCTGGTTCGCCTGGGCCAACATCGCCTGCGACGCCTGCTGGAGGATGTTGTTCCTCGTGAACTCCATGACCTCTTTCGCCATGTCCACGTCGCGGATGCGGCTCTCGGCGGCCTGCAAGTTCTCGGCGGCCGTGTCGAGGTTCTTGATGGTGTGCTCAAGCCTGTTCTGCAAGGCGCCCAAAGAGCTGCGCTGGTGCGAAACTGCCTGGAGAGCGTTGTTCACCGTCTCGATGGCGGTTGCCGCGCCCCATTTGGTGCTGATGTCAACGTCGGCCACGCCGAGAGCCTTGCAACGCATGTCGTTGATGGACAGGAACGTTGTTTGGCCGCTGTTGGCGCCGATTTGGGACATCAGCGAATCGTTGAGGTTCGACGACGCGGCCTGGTACTTCGAGAAGATGAACGTGAAACTGTCGGTCACCTTCAGGTCGTAGTAGCGGGTGGCCAAGCCGTTGCCGGTGTTCGCGGAGAACTGAACATTTTTCCCCTGGTCGGCGAAAGTTATGCTGCCGGAGAACGTCTTGTCGGCGTTGGCTTCGTTGATTACGGTGCCGGCCATAAGGCGGACGTGATTCACTTCATTACCCGGAGAATTACTTCCCAATATTGAGCCGGCAACGAGGGTGCTGTCTTTGGCTATCAGCATTCCCCGTATCTTCGAGGCGAAAGTGCCGACGGCGGTTGCGTTGAGGTCCTCCGCTATTTTTATACTCCCGTGCGTTATGGCCATATCGCCGGTGGCGGTGGTCGGAGCGTTGAGTTTTGAGTTATGCGTGAGAACCGTGCCGTCTTCGAGCGTTATGCTCTTGCCGGCCGCGACCATCTCGCCGCCCACCGTGAGGACCCCGGCGGCGCTATCCCAATTAATCTTGACTTCCTTGCCTTTCACCTCGATGTTGAGTTCCCAGTCCGTGCCGGTTGTGGAGAACGCGCTGCCCTTGGCAAAGACGCTGCCCGCCGCAACGTATTCGACATCCAGAAAATCAAGGCCGGCGCTGTTGCCGACGGTAACGTTTGTGGCAATCGTGCCGCTGCTAACATCGAGATTGGAGGCGAGCACGAGGTCAAGTTTGTCCATCTTGACGGTAGAACTACCGGCCAGAGTGCTCTGCGCCGCGATGGAGAAATCTTTAACGTTCCCGGTGGACGCCGTAGTATCCAAGCCGGCTGCGGCGTTGAGTTTTAAACTGCCGTTCTCAATGCTCACATTGCCGCTTCCGTTGTTTTTGAGCACCGTGCCGTCGTCTAAGGTGATGCTCTGGCCTACCTCAACCTTAACGTTATTACTACCCCCACTGAGGGTAAGCGACAATCTGTCGTCGGTATCCTTCGTTATAGTGCTTATCCCATTTAGGGTAACTCCGCCGTTGGTCACACCTACGCTACCTACACCTGTCAACGTAAAGTTAGACCCGGCGACCAAAATACTGTTCTGCCCCACCAAATTCAGGTCTTTGTCGGTCAACGCCGCGCCGATCTGCGTCGTGGTAGCGCCTGTGGGCCAATTAACAAAACCGGATATCGCCGCACCCGCTGTCCCCGTCAGTTTCCTCGTCTCTCCCCCCTCGGCGATAATCGTATTCGCCTCCAGCCCGTTGGCTAATATCTTGGTGTCCGGCGTGTACGTCTTAAACTTATAAACATTCCCGTCCGGCCCGACTAAGTTATAGTCTTCCGCCTTGAACACGTTATTGCTGTCCGCGTCATGCGTCTGGTTAGTCTTCACGAGCATATAGGCCCCGTCAAACGCCCAGCTCTTGTCGTCGGCGATACTGCCGAACATCGCCTTCTCCATATTGGCGTCGATGACCACGCTGCTGTTATTGTTGACCCGCAGGTTACCCACGATTTCGTCGCGCACGCCTGTGGCGCTACCTTCGAGCAATTTCTTCGTGTTGAACTCCGTCGTGTTGCCGATGCGGTCAATCTCGGCCTTCAACTGCGTAACCTCGGCCTGGAGTTCTTCCCTGTCCTTGTCGGTATTTGTGTCGTTGGCCGACTGCACCGACAGCTCCCTCATCCTCTGGAGGATGGAGTGCGTCTCGGCCAGCGCGCCTTCGGCGGTCTGGATTAACGATATGGTGTCCGACGAGTTTTTGGACGCCATGGAGAGGCCTCTGACTTGCCCTCTCATTTTTTCTGAGATTGCCAGCCCCGCGGCATCGTCCCCGGCGCGGTTAATCCTGAACCCGCTGGACAGTTTTTCCATCGATTTCGAGCCGTCGAGCTCGCTGATACCCATCTGGCGGTGGGTGTTGATGGCGGTGAGATTGTGGTTGATACGCATAAAACCCTCCTGGTTTTGGTGTTGTTAGTTGTGGCGGCCTCTTGCCGCCGGTTTGCGGGCCTTAGAGGGGGTTGGTCGGCAATCCTTGCCGTCCCTTTTGGGCTCACATTGATTATATCGGTGGGATTTTTTGCGGGCTTTAGCGGTTTTGTGGGATTTTTGAAATATTTGCCGGCGGGTGGGAGTTTTTTGCCGGATAGGGGTTATTTTCGGCATTCGGAGGGGTGTTCGGACGCGCCCGCCAATTCAGCGCGACGCTTAGCCGCCAGTTCCTCTTGCAAGCGCATAATCTTTGCGTCTATTTCTTCCGGCGTCGAAAATCGTCCGGGGTTCTCGGCTTCTAACCGTTTGGCCTCGGCAATAATATCATCAAAAGTAAGATTCTTCAGTACATCGTGCCGGTCTTCCGTCCAGTTCCCCCGCTTTTCAAACTTGTCAGCCTCTTCAAAAATATTACCGTCAATTACTGGGTCCAGTGTCGCCGCGTGTAGCGTTGCCATAATAATCGCCTTTCAAAAGTCCATAGGGTTTATAACTTTTACCGCCGTTAAATTTCTATTTTGACACTTCCGTATAAACTTCTCGTCCGTAGTTATTAGAAAGTTAGCCATCGCCGCTTCGGCTGCCGCAAGGTGGGTGGCATCCATTTTGCCCAGCCCCATCAAATTCAACTTTTCCGCTCGCGCAATGATCTGCGCAGTGGATTCGACCTCGTCAAAAATAATCCGTTTGTATTGACTTTCAGCCGCCTTGCGCATTTCGTTGTCGGGTATTTTCCCGATTTCGGCGGCCACCGCAAAACTGCCTATAATGACGTATCCGCCCTTTATTTGGTTATTAATTATGTACCGAATTTTAGCGACCTGCGCTTTCACTTTTGGCTGTGCGTCGTTGTCGAACAATCGGCTGTTACAACAATTATCTAAATATACCTTGTTCATGCCTGCCCGGCCCTTTCCCTAAAATATAATAACATCGCACAGTGCCCGAAATCTTTTTAATTTAATTTGAAAAAATCCTAGTTCAGACAGAGTTTTAATCCTTAATACAGTTCCAGTATCTCCGCTTCCGCCCGCTTGAACTGCGGGGTCTCCGGTTTGGATTCGTAGGCTGATTTTACCCGTTTCCAGGCGTCTTGGGCTTGTTTTCGGGTTGTTTCCGTGGGTGAGGCCTTGAAGCGGTCGCTTCTGATTAGGGCTATGTAGTACATGGCGTCGTCGAAGACGGCGCCGCGGCTGCGCAGGGCGCTTGGGCGGGTCAGGGACGCTTCGAGGGCGGCGAGGGCGGCGGTGTGGTCGCCGCGGTAGAAATAGTAGCGGCCGGCGGTCAGGAAGTACAGGGCGTCGTTTGTCGTGGCGGCGTCGTCTAAGACCGAGCGCGCCTTGTCCAGCTGCCGAGATTCCACGCAGGCTTCCAATAGCAGCAGGTGGCGTTCGCCGCGTCTTTCCGTAAACGCGGGAGCGTTTTTTTCCAGTATCCTGACGGCGCGATCCCACTCTTTCCTTCCGATAGCTTCCGCGGCGCTCTTTATAAGCGCGCTTTCGGTAATCGGGGCGGGGGGCTGCGTGGCGGTTTTGGCATGGACGGCGGCGTCTGCCGCGTCGGTATGTGTGTTAACGGGTTGGGGAACATCCATATTAATATTGACAGGCGTTGATGGGGCGCCTGTGTCGGTACCGTCGGCCGCTGCGCCGGTATTTACCGTTGATACGGAAATGTCGGTGATATTGGCATCGACCGTATCGGTATCGGCGATATTAACGGCTTTGGAGGGTATTGTATTATTGACGGGCGTCGTGGAGGCGCGGGCGGATGTGTTTGCGGACGGGAAAACATCGGGGACGGCGGCGCCGGTGGAATCCGTATTGACGGGTGTTGAGAAGAATTTTGTCGCCGCGGTGGATTGTATGCCGTCTTTTTTGGGTGATGGACGGGATACCTGCCGAATTGTCGGGTAAGATGCGGACAGAACGGCAATCAACGCTGCTGACGCGTATAAGGTTGTTCTCTTGGTCAGCGGCCATTTTACGGGAGGTTTGGCGGACGGCAGATTATTATCGGCGTTATTTTTATCAACGGTATCGACAATATCAATACTATTGATATTTGTATTGACACCCGTATTATTATCGGCATCGACATCAACATTAGCGCCGCCGTCTGTATCGGCATTTTTTGTGTTGACCGTATCGACGGTATTGACGTTTGTGTTGACGGCATCATCATTATCAATATTAGTGCCGGCATAAATGTTGATGTCAACGTTTATCAATGCGGTCGGCGTAACCACGGCGTCTTCCGCGTTTCCGGAGAAAAATTTGTACAGCGTCTTCTGCGGAGCGTTTCCCCCGGTGATTTTTGCGTAGGCTCGTTGCAAGTCGCCTATCAGTTCCGCGGCGTTTTGGTAGCGTTCCTGGGCCGAGGCTTTCAGGCATTTTAGGATGATGTTTGAGATGGATGGAGCCGCGGGGATGTCGTACTCGTATGGCGATTTGAAGCTGTTTGCGGCGCGGTGCATCGTGAGTTCGGTGATGCTCTTTTGCGGGAAGGTTTTGACGCCGGTTGCCATTTCGTAGAGTATCGCGCCGAAGGAGTAGATGTCGCTGCGCGGGTCTATTTTGCCGTTTCCGAGTTGTTCCGGGGAGAGGTAGTGCAGCGTTCCCACGATGTTCCCGTCTATGGTGTGGAGGCTGGTCTGCGCGGGCCGCGCTATGCCGAAGTCGGTGAGCTTTATCTCGCTGTGTTTGGAGACGATGATGTTGGCCGGTTTGAGGTCGCGGTGGATGATTCCGTCGTAGGAGTTGCCGCCGAGGGTGAATTTGAGCGTGTGGGCGTAGTTGAGGGCGCTTGCGATGCAGAGGCCGGCGGCGCAGCATACGGCGTCCGGGAAGCGCCCGCGTGTCTCAAGCGCCTCCTGCAAGTTGCACCCGTCCACGTACTCCATCTCCATGTACGGTACGCCGTTCCATTCGCCCGCGCTGTAGACCTCCACTATGTGCGGATGGCGCAGCTTGGCGGTGATTTTCGCTTCCGTCTCGAAACGGGCGTACAGCGTGTCAAGGGAGAGCATTTTGACCGCCCGAAAGAGTTCGAGCCGCTCGTTCCACACCTTGTAGACGGAGGCCATACCGCCGGCGCCTATGGTGTCGACGACTAAACTTGAGCCGTTGATACGGGTTTGGCCGATAAGCGGACGGGCGGGAAACGCGGCGGGCCGCGGGGTCGGAAAGACCGATTCGCGTTCTACGACGGTTTTTTCGATTTCGGAATCGTCGAGAATGTGCATTTTTCTCCTTATAGATTACCAAATAAAGACAGTTACCTGTAATGCGACGGACAGTATCCCGGCCCCTATTAACGACAGGGTTCGCTTTAGCGCCGCGTTTTTTGACAGTTCTAAATATTCTTCCGCTTTTTGGGCGTGGTTATCCCCTTCTTCGTTATTTGCGAAATAGTATCTTTCGCGAAAGGCTCTGCGTTCGCCGTGCTCGTGGACCGCGTAAACGAAGGCGGCCGCGGTTCCCGCTCCCAAGGCTAATTGGATTTGCCGGCGTTTGGTGAACAGCGGCGGTTTCTTCAGCCTTTGCGAGACCACCGCCTGCTGGTCGGCGCGCAGCGTCAGTTCCTCTACGGCGGGAAGGTAGCCGTTCTCGTGGCGCAACTCTATCCTGTACATACCGGGGACGACAAACTCGTTGACAAGCGGCGTCTTACCCAGCTCGGCCACGATTACCACGTCGGCTCCCGGAGGGTCGGAGTCGACGCGCAGCCTTGCGTAAGGCGTTCCCTCGGCGCCGCAGACGCCGGAAACAAAGGCTAAAAGCGATAATGGCATTATTAATTGTCTTATTGATAATAATGACAACGGTATTGATGTTTGTATTGACAACGGCGGTATCGATAATGGCGATAATAGAGTCTTCATAAGCAATCCTTTACGGTGGTCACAGGTTAAAAGTCACAAATTTGACATAGCCGACGACGTCGGTAAAACCGAGAGACGACGGTACGACGAGAGAATTACAACAGTACGACGAGAGAGACATCCGCACAACGAGAAACATCAATACGACGCGAGACAACGGTACGACGGGAAAGGGAATCAGCCCAGAGTATCCGTAATCGGATTATATTAAAGATAATATAATTACAGGCGTAAGTCAATAGGTAAAAAAAATTTATCAAAGCCTATTGACATTCGTCAGAAAAATAATTATCTTTACTATTGTCGGTTTGTCGTTCCGGCGTTCTCTTCGCGGCATTGCGGTACATAATGCTCTTCTCGTTGTGCTCTCGTATTAATATGTTATTTCAAAAAAACGCGGCAGGCTGCCGCTTCTACAACCCATTAATAAGGTATTTTTATGCAAAACAACGCCCAAAAAATCCTTTGGAGAGAAGGCACGTTTCTCGAACCGCATCACTTCCAGTTCTCCGACCGCCTCCACACCGCCAAAATCAACTCCCGCGTCGGTTCTCTCGCGTACGCCGGTTTTCAGTACGGTTTCACCGAGTTGGAGATAGACCGTGACGCGTTGCTCGTGGGGAATTTCACGTTAAGCCGCGCCGCCGGCGTTCTGCCTGACGGCGCTTGTTTCTCAATATACCCAAACACTCTGTCGTCAAGCGGCGCCAGCGCGGGGGTGTCCCGTTCTTTTTCCGCGTTTTGCCGTCCCGACCGTCAGGCGCTCGACGTTTACTTGGCGCTGCCCGTCTACGCGCCCGCCGGCGCCGGCGTTCAAGGCGTTGACGGCGCCGGCGGGCATTCCGACTGCCGCTACGTAGAACGCGCGCTGTCCATCCCCGACGAACTTTCGGCCGACAATATTAAGGAGATAGATGTCGGTGAGCCGAACTACCAAATCCGTTTTGAGGGCGAGTCGCTCGACGGGTGCGTGTGGTTGCGTGTCGCCAGACTGTCGCGCGGCGGCAGCGGATATATGGAGCTGGCGCACGATTACGCCCCGCCCGTCCTCTTTACGCGGGCAGCGGGTGTCTTGCGCGATGCTCTCGGCGGGTTGCTTGAGCTGCTCTGGGCGCGGATAGGTTCCTTAGCCAAATGCCGCCGCCGCAGCGAGTGGGGTCAGGCCTTTTTCTCAGCCACGGAAGAGAATTCTTTCAGGGTGATGAGCGCCCTCTGTACCTTCACGCCGCTGTTGGGACGTCTGTTGGAGCTGCCCAAAATCCATCCGTTCGAGTGCTACGCGCATCTGATGATGCTCTACGGCAGTCTGCAATGCTTCTCCCCTGCGCTGTCGCCGGAGAATTTTCCGGCTTACAATCACGAAGACCCCGCCGCGACGTTCACGGAATTGGCCGACCGCATCCGCGACGCGCTGAAAGCGGAGTTCTGGACGACCTGCGTCTCGCTCACCTTAGAACAAATAAGCGCGGCGACGTGGCACTGCCGCTTTCCCGACGCACAATTCGCAAGCCGGGCGAATCTGTTCATAGGGGTAAGCGCCGATGTGGACAGGAAAAAGCTGCTTGTAGACGTATTACAGCGCGTAAAAGCGGGTTCTCGTGAAAATTTGGATTTGCTGATATCATCGTCGTTACAGGGATTGCCGTTAATCCACGTCAGAAATATACCGGAGGGGCTGCCGGCCAAACCGGAGTACGTTTACTTCGCGGTGGACAGGCACGGCCCATTATGGGAATCGGTGGAAAATACGGGGACGTTAGGTTTACATTTTTCGGGCGGTGTGTATCCTGATATGAAATTAGAAGTACTGGGATTAAAATTTCAGTAGTTTTGTTGAGGAGAAAAAATGACAGATTCCGATTCCATCCATCAATACCCGCATACGGTAATGAGGCTCTGCGCCGAAATCATCAACAAAGTGACGGAGATTCCAACGCGGACGTCAATAATGGACTTAGACGGTTTTCACGCGTCGATGTGCGCCGAATTTGACGCCATAATCAGACACTGCCGCCGAAAATCTCTGCCCGACCGCGCCGCGACGGAACTCATCTATCCGCTGGTCGCCTTAGTGGACGAGACGCTCTTGAGCGAGCCGAGGTACCGCGCTTACTGGACGGAGCGCCCGTTGCAGCTGCGCTATTTTAAGGAGGTGATAGCCGGCACGAAATTCTTCGCTAAATTGGAAGCTCATATCCGGGCCGACGAGCCTAACGTTGATATATTGGAGACTTACTTCATATCCTTAGCCATGGGCTTAAAAGGTATGTACGGCGGAGAGGAGGCCAAACGCCGCGTTAGAATTACGGAAAGTTTGGGGACGGCGTTGACGGGTATCCGCAGCGGAAACAGAAAATATCGGGAAGCAATTGACAAACCGGAAAAGCATACGCCGTGGCGTATATGGACATTAGCGATATTGACGGTTACGGCGGCGGTATTGATGGTTGTAACGACGGTTATCAGGAGTATAACGATAAGAAATTTAATTGAGTTCTTAGGGAGTATTTAATCAATCGATAAGGAAAAGTATCAATTGAAAAAAATAACAAAACCAAAAGATGAATTGACGAAATATGACGACGTCGTCCGTGCCGCCGTAAACGCCCGTATCAACTTGGGAGAGGGCGGCGACGGTAACAACGGCGTCTTGGATAAACTTTCACGTCGTGTCAATATGTCTAAAACACCGTGGTTTTTAATAGACGGTCCGCGGCGCGCCGGAAAAAGCTCTTTTATAGCCGATTCGGGCGCGCCGTTCGCGCAGGTCAACGGCGACGGCCTCGCCCGTTCTCCCGTTTTCTTCACCGATAACGCCGTCTACATCGATCCCCCAAGCGGTCTTGTTTTCGCGTCGGACGCTATGTGGGGCGCTTTCTGCCGCCGCCTCGTACGGCATAAATTCTTAAAGCGCCGCGTTATCGACGGTCTGCTCGTCGTCATTGATATACATGAATTATTATCAATGGACGCGGCGGCGGCGGATAGAGCGGCCGCCGTTCTGCGCGGCAGGGCCGACGCCGTAACCTCCGCCACCGGTTACGATGTCCCCGTGTATTTTATCTTCAACAAGCTCGATTTGTTCGACGGTTTTACCGAGTTTTTCGGTGACAGAGATACCGCGTGCAGACTGCCGGTCTTGGGCGCCCTGCTTGAAAAGCGTGAATGGCGCGGTGTCGAAGCGGCGCCGGTGACGGTGTTCGCCGGCCGCTTTAGGGAGATACGCGGCGAGTTGTCCGACATTTGCGTTGGCAGGGTGATATCCGCCGACAACCCCGGACACTACGACAGGAACAGGCGTTTATACTGTTTTTTGACGCGATTCGCGCTTGCGGAGGCTCCGATATCCGCGTTCCTGGCGGAGTTTTTCAGGCCGCGCGGTAATGATAATGTACGCTTTTGCGGATTTTTCTTCACGTCAAGCAAGGCCTCCGCCTCCGCGTTTTCAAGGAAGGTCGTCGACGAGGTTATACCGAAGACGCCGTATAGGGCCAGGGATGCGGCGGAGGGGACATGGCCATACTGTCTGAAACAGGTTGGCTCGTATGCCTTGATGGGTCTGCTGTGGGTGGCTTTCGTGTCGCTCTTTGTCGGCGGCGGTTTACGCGACGCGGCGCATATACGGACGCTTCAGGCGGAACTTTCGGCGATATTTGAGGGTGACGCGGCATCGGCGAGCCGGTTCTCCGCGTTGGAAAAATTGCGGGTGTCAAGCGAGTACCTGCGTGGTACGCTTAGGTACCCGTGGCGGTTGATTTTCGGGACGGAGGGGGCGTGCGACGCGGTGCGCCGCGTCTACGCGGTCGCGTCGGAACGGGTAGTCGCGCAGCCGGCCGCGCGCTGCTTAGAGGCGTCCGTCAATCGGCGGATAGCTCCGCGAACGGGCGAGTTGCCGGCGTCCGAGAGGTTGGCGCTCTATCGAGAATTGGAGGCCTACCTCTTATTGACAGGCGGGAATCCGGTGAGGGGCGTCAATGTGGATTCCGCGGCCCGTCGGGTTGGGTCGGCGTTCAAAACACTGTCCGGCGTGGAGGAAGGGGTTGTCACGGCAAATATTTACATGGCGGTAAAATTGGCCGCGGAGGGCGGTTATAAAAACGTGCCGGCGGATACTAAGATGGTCGAAACAGCGCGTGAGAGGCTTGCCGCCGCGCCGCAAGCCGCGGCCGTCTATACGTCTGTGATGGATAAGTTAGCCCAAGCGCACCGTCCGTTGCCGATGTCGCAAATCACGGGCGGGGGCGGGCTGCTCAAGTACGGGCGCGACGTAAGCAGCCTGTATACGCGCGGCGGGTGGGAAAACGCCGTGTTACCGGAGTTCATTAAGGCCTCCAGGGAACCGCTCAAGGCCGACTGGGTGACGGGGTCTCTCGCCGTCGCGTCGGGCGAGGAGAAACTGCTTTCGGAGTTGGCGTCGCTCTACGCGGACGATTTGGGCCGGCGTTGGTTAGACTTCATAAGGAATACTTATGTGAGCGTACAGCCGAGTCTGCCGCTCATGGCGCGTGATTTGGAGCTGCTTGCCGCCCATGACAGTGAGGTTGGGAGGATGCTTGCCGCCGTCTGCTCCCTTGTCACGCAACCGCCGTCCGATTTTTCGCTTTCGCGAGTTTCGGCCAAGTCCGCCCCGTCGATAAAGGAACAGGTGGTCGGCGCGGTAAACAAACTGCGCGGCGACGCCGCAAGCATGGTTTACGATATACGCGACCCGTTTGCCGATGCGCGTACCGCGTCGTTTGCGCACGTGGAGGCATTTCTGAAAAACGGCGCGTTCGACGGCTACCAAGGCGGTTTGGGCAAGCTCGCGGCCATGATAAAGGTGTGCGGCGACCGCAACAGCTATGTTCCGTTCATAACCCGCGGCGCTGACGACCCGATGAAAGAGAGCCGCTCAACGCTTGGTCGCGCCTGCGCGTCCATGCCGGCGCAAGTCTCCGCGCCGCTAAAGCGGATTTTCGAGTCTCCGCTTGACGCTGCCGCCGCGGCCTTGGCAAAGACAGTGACAGATGAAATAGAGGAGAGCTTTAGCGCCGAGGTGGTCAACCCGTATGTCAATAAACTTATGAACCGCTACCCGCTTGACAAAAAGGGAAACGACGCGGCGTGGAGCGATTTTGAGGAGTTCTTCAAACCGCAGAGCGGCGTTTTGTGGAAATACTGCGACAAAAATCTCTCCGGCGTCTTGGAACGCACATCGCGCGGCTGGGAGGGCATCGGACGGTCGATATCGCTGCCGCTGAATAATGAATTGCTTGGCTGTCTAAACGGCGCCGAGCGAATATCAGATAATTTTTTCAGGAAAGACGGTACTCCAAAGCGCCACGAAATCATCTTCCGCCCCATCAAGTCAAGCAGCGGCGATGTTGTGTTGTTGTTGGGCGACAGACCGTTTGATTTCAAAACCGGTCAACCGGCAACAATCGGCAGGCAACAGGGAGCCGAGGCCGACGAGCCGATTACTCTGCGCCTGACCACAGCCGACAAAGCGCAGGAGGAGATGCGCTTTACCGGCGAGTGGGCGGCAAACCGTCTTTTTGAGGCCGGTAAGGTTGACAAACTGGGAAATGACAGATACCGTGTCAATTGGCGGATAAACGTAAGGGGTATTTATACGGCAAACGTCACGGCGACGGTCCAAAGCAACACGGAGGCGTTATTTGACAAAACGGTAATTGACGGGTTCGCGCTGCCTAAGAAGGTATTCGGGAGTAATTGAAATGTAAACGCTCTTCAAGCCGCGCCGTGATTGTGCCACGCCAGGATAATCGACTCAATCAACATATCCTCATCCAAGTCAATATCTCGCCGCTCCGGCTTCTCCATGAACCAGGCGACCGACTCCCGAATTGCCGTAGCGAAGCTCTTCTCGCACTTGAAGCCGGGTACGAATCTCTTGATTTTAGAGTTGTCGAAGACCCCGTTTTCCGCCTTGTCGCCCAAAAGTTTCCCGCGAGCGTCCGGATAGCGCTTAATTATGAACGAGGTTGGGATGTGGACGGGGTTTATTTTATCCGTCCCAAGCGCCGCTCCGAGTTCCTTGTAGATGCCGTTCCAGCTCAGCGCCTCGTCGCTTGTGATGTGAAACGCCTCACCGTTCGCCGCCTTGTTCCCCACAAGCCCCGCAAGCCCGCGGGCGAAGTCTGAGGCGGCGGTAAGCGTCCACAGCGACTCCCCCTTGTCGTGTATGACGAACCCTTTTCCGGCCAGTATCCGCGCCGACACGGTGAACCCGCTGCCGTTTATGGGGGAGGGTATCCACGTGCGTCCGAAGGTGTGGGAAGGGCGGACGACGGTTACAGGAAAGTCGTCCCCTCGAACGGATTCGAGGTACTCTTCGCAGGCGGTCTTGTCCTGAGCGTATGGCCAAAACGGATTGCCGCGAGGCGTCTCCTCGGTAATCGGGAGCTTTGTATGCGGCTTGGCGTACACTGTGGCGCTGGATATGAAGAGATATTGCGCGATTTGTCCCCGCAGCGCCTTGTATGCGCACCGGCACTGGTCGGGGGTGAAGGCCATGAAGTCCAATACTGTGTCGACGGAAAATCCTCTTAACGCGTCCTCAAACGCCCGCGGGTTGAAGCGGTCGGCCTTGATGTGCCGGCAACCGTCCGGCGTGGGGTGTCTGCCGGTGTTGAGCAGTGTGACGTTGTGGCCTTGGGAGACCAGGAGTTCCGTTGCCTCGGAAGATATGTTGCCCGTGCCGCCTATTATAAGTATATCCATCGGTTAATCCCCGCGAATCTACGCTTTCCCCTCTTCTTTATCCCGTTCGCTCCAGACAAAATTCACCTTTACCGTTTCTTCGTCCTCCCTATCCTCGTCTACGTTGTCCTTGATTTTCACGAAGCCTTCTATGTTCTTCAGGAAGAGGTCTGCGAGGTCGGGGTCAAAGTCTTCGCCGCGTCCCTTGCCGATTATGTCGCAGGAGACGTCGATGGGGTAGGGCATTTTGTACGGGCGCTTGGAGGTCAGCGCGTCGAAAGTATCGCAGATGGCGACTATTCGCGCGTTTATGGGAATGTCTTCGCCCTTTATGCCGTGGGGGTAGCCGCGCCCGTTCCACTTTTCGTGGTGGAACAGGGCAATCTGCCTCGCGCACTCTATGATGGGGGATTTTGGGTTGTTGAGTATGGCGGCGCCTATGGTGGTATGCTTCTTCATCTCGTTGAACTCGGTGTCGGTGAGCTTACCGTTTTTGAAGAGGATGTTGTCCTTTATCCCGATTTTGCCGACATCGTGCATGGGGGAGGTGAATTCCATTTCCTCAAGCTGTTCGGGGGTTTGCCCGTAGAGTCCGGCGAGGTAGACGCTGTAGCGGCTCATGCGCAGGATGTGGTTGCCCGTCTCGTTGTCCTTGTACTCGCTGGCTATGGCGAGGCGGTTGATGGTGTCCTTGTAGGCGTCGCGTAGGTTTTTTTTCGCGCCGTCGAGCTCCTTGAGCTTTTTGTGCAGGTCGTTTATGGTCTTCACGGCTTGCGCCGACATGAGCGCGGAGTCTTTGTGCCGCTCTTTGGACAGGATGTAGGCCTTGGCCGCCTCGTTCTTGAACTTTTCAAGTTCGATACGCAGAAACGCGAGCTCCTGTTCATGGAGCCTGTTTTTGTCTAATTCGCGCCGATAGGCCTCGTAGTAATCGATACCCTCGCGCCGCGCCGCCGCGTCTACGCCGCTGTTGCTCTCTGATATTGATGCCACAGCTTTCCCCCGTTAGGCTTTATCCCCAAACAGCGTCCCGATCTTGTCCATCAGGTCGAGTGGGCTGAAAGGTTTCTGAATGAACTCCACGACCCCGGCTTCGAGCGCCGCCTCGCGTAGCTCTATGTCCGAGCCGCTGAGCATTATGACCTTGCAATCGGCCGTCTCCGGCGCCGACTTTATGCGCCGCGTGGCCTCCATGCCGTCGATAGTGCCCGGCATCATCATGTCCATGACGACTAAGTCAGGCTTGTGCCGCGCCGCGGCCTCAACCGCCGCGTCCCCGGTTTCCGCCTCGGCTACCTCCCACCCGTCCTCAAGGGTGGCTCGCACGAGCTGACGAATCTCACGTTTATCGTCGACAATAAGCAGTTTCTTCGTTACCATAAATTCCGTACCGCCTTATATAAAGTGTGATACGTCCCTTATCCCCTCCGCTATTCACCCGCCTAATATAATATTTGGGACGGCGAAAATTCAATAAATTTAATGAAATAGCGTCTTTATCTTTTTAACCGTAAATAATCCTGCCAATCCCGATTCGGACATTTTTTAATCGTTTAACCCTAATCAATCAGTGTATCTCCTTACCAAGGTATTCCTTCATAAAGAAGAAGTCGTTCAACTTGAACATCAGCGCCTCCTGGTCGACCGGCTTCGCTATGTGGTCGTTCATCCCGGCCTCTTTGCACCGCTGTACGTCCTCGCTCAGCGCGTTAGCCGTCATCGCGACGATTGGGATAGACTTCGCCTTGGTGGTGCCCATTGCTCTTATGCGCCGCGTCGCCTCGAAGCCGTCCATCTCCGGCATCTGTATGTCCATAAGGACTATGTCGTACTTGTCGGGATTCTCACCGAACTTGCCGACCGCCTCCACGCCGTTCACCGCCACGTCTATGCTGACGTGGGTCTCCTCCAAAAACGCGGTGATGATTTCGCGGTTGATATCGATGTCCTCCACGAGAAGTATCGTGTTGCCGCTGAAACTCACGGTGGGCGGAGTTACGGTATTGTTGCCGCTGTTCTTTATAACGCAAGTCGGCATTATCTCGCTTATAGAGTCCAGCACGGAAGAGGGCGATATCGGCTTCGTGACGCATTTGACAATACCGGCCTCGCGTGCCTTTTGCTCAAACTCCTTCCAATCGTACATGGAGACCATGACGATGGATACGTTCTCCCCGGTCGTCTCCTTGATTTTCCGCGCCGCCTCTATGCCGTCCAGCTTGGGCATCATATAGTCCATGAATATGATGTCGTAGGGATGCCCGCCTAACCTCGTCTTTTCCGATTTCGCGACGGCCTCCTCGCCGTCGCAGGCGTGCTCGCACTCAAATCCGAGCGTAGTCAGGACGTAGGATATGTACTCGCGGGACTCCGCCGAGTCGTCGACGACAAGCACCCTCACGTTCTTGGCCTGCACGGAACGAAGCAACTGCTCGCGTTCCCGCTTTGCTCCGACAATGTCGCCCGTGCCTTTGCGCATCTTGGCGGTGAAAGAGAACGTGCTGCCCTTGCCCGGTACGCTCGATACGCTGATGGTACCGCCCATCATTTCGACAATGCGCTTGTTAATCGCCAGACCCAGGCCGGTCCCGCCGAATTTGCGCAATATTGTGATGTCGGCTTGCTCGAAAGGTTTGAAGAGCTTGGCGGATTGTTCCTCCGTCAGCCCAATGCCGGTGTCCTTCACCTCCACCCCTATCACGCACTCGTTGCCGTTGCCGCCGGCTATACGGACATAAATGTCTATCTTCCCGCCCTCGTCCGTAAACTTTACGGCGTTGCTCACCAGATTCGCGATGACCTGCGAGAAGCGCAGTTCGTCGCTCACAACGTACTCCGGCAGCTTCTTGTCTATCGTCAGCGACAGCGTCTGCCCCTTCTCCTCCGCCTTGACGTTCATCATATCGTAAATTTTATTGAGCGCCGTGTCTAATGAGAATTCCGTGTTTGAGAGTTCAAACTTGTTCGCCTCTATCTTAGACATATCGAGCACGTCGTTTATGAGCGCGAGCAGGTGCTTGGAGGCGCCGTTGATTTTCGTGAGGCAGTCCTGCACCTTCTCCGGGTTGGCGGAGGACGCTCTCGCAATTTGCGTCATACCGATGATGGCGTTCATCGGGGAGCGTATCTCGTGGCTCATACGCGACAAAAATTCGCTCTTCGACCTGTTGGCAAACTCCGCAGCGTTTAGGCCTTCCAAGGCGCGCTTGTTCATCTCCTCAACGCTTGCGACCATGGCGTTTAGGCGCTCCTCCATGACGGTGAACTCGTTGGGCGCCGCGACATTGAGCCTCTTCGAGAGGTCGCCCGCCGCGACCGCGTCGGCGAAAGCGGAGACCCTGGAAAGCTTGCCGCGCAGGTACCGGACAAAACCGAGTGTGCATAATATTATCAACAGCGAGCACACAACGGGAACAGCCGCGTAGACGTGCGGCCTTTTGCCGAGATATTCGCCGACCTGACCGTAACCGAAATACCCGTTCAAGACGACAAACGGCGTCAGTGTCAGGAGAACGGTTACGGCGACAAACAAAGTGACGGGTACCGCGATACTTTTTATTTTCATTATTCCCCCCGCAGTGAGTGAAATATGGAATTCTTTTAAATCAAATCAATACAATAATTCCCGGTTAATCCTCATCTCCGGCCATATTGGCAATCATCTCTTTTTTCCACTCGCCGAAAGTTCCGGCTATGATATGTTCTCTGGCGTTTCTTACCAATTCCATGTAGAAGTGGATATTGTGCAGCGTCATGAGCCTGATGGCTAAAATTTCTCCGGCCATGTAGAGGTGTCTGATGTAGGCGCGCGAGAAATTGCTGCAGGCGTAGCAGCTGCACTTGCTGTCGAGCGGGCGGGCGAAGTCTTTGGTGTGCATCGAGTTGCGGATGTTGACCTTGCCGGCGTATGTGAAAGCAGACCCGTTGCGGGCGTTGCGCGTGGGCAGGACGCAATCGAACATATCTATTCCCGCCGATATGCATTCGAGAATGTCGGTGGGTGTTCCGACGCCCATCAGGTAGCGCGGTTTCTCTTTCGGCAACAGGCTCGCGGCGTAGGCCGCGGTCTCGTACATGGACTCCATGCTCTCCCCGACGGCGAGGCCGCCTACCGCGTATCCGGAAAAGTCCATGGCGACGAGCTCTCTCGCGCAACGCTCGCGAAGCGGTTTCACTGTGCCGCCCTGCACGATGCCGAAGAGGTGTTGCTGGTAGCCGTGGAGGAAGTGCAGCTTGTGGTGGTGCTCCCGGCATCTGGCCGCCCACACGAGTGTGCGGTCGACCGCCGCCGCTATTTTGGAGGGGTCGGCGCTGGACGGGGGGCACTCGTCGAAAGCCATTATGATGTCGGCGCCCAACTCGTGCTGTATCTCCATTACCGTCTCCGGAGAGAAAAAGTGGCGCGAACCGTCTATGTGGGACTGGAACTCGACGCCGTCATCGGTGATTTTGGAAATATCGCGCAGGCTGAAGACCTGAAAACCGCCGCTGTCGGTGAGTATCGAGCCGTTCCAGCTCTCAAACTTGTGCAGCCCGCCCGCCTCATGGATGAGCTTGGAACCCGGACGCAGGTGCAGGTGGTATGTGTTCGCTAAAATAATAGGGCACCCGCACTGGCGTAACTCCAGCGGCGACATGGATTTAACGGTGGCTTGTGTGCCCACGGGCATAAAGATTGGCGTTTCAACGGTGCTGTGGGCGGTAGAAAATGTAACCGCCCGAGCGGAGGACGCACCGTCAACCCCTATGAGACGGAAAGATAGCTTGTCCAATATTCAAAAACCTCATCAATAAGGTACAAATTACGGTTTATGTTTTTGGGTGAATAAAATACACCAAGTACAATATATATAATGGGTGCCGGATGCCGTGTAAATTTTTTTAAGTCTTTAAAATCCCTCTAACACCGCGACCGCCGCGCAATGCGTCCGCTCGTGGGTTATGGATAGATGTATGGACGACACGCCGACCTCGTTTAATGCCCGTTTCAGCCGCTCGTCGCGGACGTCTATACGGGGGCGGCCGGCGGGTTCGGACACTATTTGAACGCTTAACCACGAGGCAAAAGGCTGTACGTCCGGCGGAAGCGCTTTGTAAAACGCCTCTTTGGCCGACCAACGCCCCGCGAAGCGGCTGCCGGAAACCGTGCCGGCGCAGCTATTGCAAAAATCCGCTTCCAGCGGCGTGTAAATTCTGCGGACGAACCTGTCGCCGTGCCGGGCAACGGCCCCTGCCACCCGCGATATCTCCGCTATGTCTATGCCGATGCCGATTATAGCCATACATTATATTATATTTATTTGGCATAAAGGATGGCAAGATGAATTTTTGCTTATCGAAAGTTTGCTTATTTTTTACCGAGCCGCTCGCCGTCGCTCTCTGCGTCCTGTCCGCGTTGCTCTTCGTATACGGCGGTGTGTTGATAGTGTTGACGTCGGCGTTGTCGGTAAGAACGGCGCCGCGCCAAAAATCGCCCATAGTCGATACGAATGACAAACAGGACGCAGAGAGCGACGGCGGCGCGCCCGGAGTGTCCGTTGTGATTCCGTTCCGAAATGAAGAGCGTAATCTTGCCGCGTTGCTTGTGTCTATTGACAAACAGAATTACGGGGGGATGATAGAGGTCATACTGGTTAATGACGGGTCTACTGACGGTGGAGAGGACGTTATCAAAAAATTTGTGCCGCGTAACAAGAATCTATGTATTAATGCGGTAGGCTTACATCCGTCAATAGATACGGATGTCGGTACCGATACAAGGCTGACAAGCAAACAACGGGCGCTGGACCTCGGCGTCGACCGCTCGTCGCACCGATTGATACTGTTTACGGACGCGGACATGATACTGGAACCTGCGTGGGCGGAGTCGATGGTAAAGTCGCATTTGTCAACAGGGGCGGATATGGTTTTCGGACATACGTCCGTTATGCGCGCAGGCATAGATACCGATATTGGTACGGATATGGATATTAATATAAATAACGGTATCAATACGGATGACGGCGTTGATACCGTTAATACCGCGTCCGGTACCGCAAAAAGCAATCTGATACGCAAGCTGTTCGCGCTGTTGGAATCCTACCAGTTGGAATACCTGTTCTCTTTTGCCCGCGCCTTCTCCAAACTGAACCTGATGGGCTCCTGCATGGGCAACAACATCTTAGTCGTCAAAGAGGTCTACGCGGCCTGCGGCGGTCAGCGCGGCGTGGGCTACACCATCGTTGAAGACCGCGCGCTCTTGGGGCTCGTTCGCAAAAAGGGTTTCAAGACGGCCGCCCAGGAACCGTTTACGACGACGGCGTGGACATTCCCGTCGCGTTCAAAGGCGCAATTCGCCAACCAGATGCTGCGATGGGCGCGGGGCGGTCTGCGCCCCGGAGGCGGACTCTTCGCCGCGGGACTGCTGTTGTTGACGCAAAACATATCTTTTCTGTTGTCGATAATGTGCATACTGCCGCCGGTACCTGCGTTGCAATGTGTCGCAAACTTTACGCTGACTTGGCTGTTTCTGTCAATATCATTCCACAAAAACGGTTCGTCTGTTCCCAAGATTCTTTTTCCGGCGTATTATATTTTTATGATGGCGGAGACGGCGGTATTCCTGCCGCTCATGCTGTTTAAGAGTAGAATTGAGTGGAAAAACAGGAAAGTGTGACGGGGTTTATAACTGTTGGTGCGTATTAGTATGTGTCTGTATAAGATGATAATTATCAATATAAAATTCGGAACTACCGTATGAAGAAGCCTGTATTGCTTCATTACTATATAACCAACCGCTGCAACGCCCGTTGCGCCTTCTGCGGCATTTGGCAGGAGCAGCCCAAGGCGGATGCCAGATTAAGCGATGTCGCGGCGAACCTAAGCCATGCGCGTGCTGCCGGTTGCCGTTTCGTCGACTTCACCGGCGGCGAGCCGCTCATGCACCCCGACCTGCCTGAGTTCCTTCGCCAGGCTAAAAAAGCCGGTTTTATAACCTCCGTCACCACTAATTGCCTGCTCTTTGAAGAGCGGGTCAGCGAGCTTGCCGGGCTAATCGACCTGCTGCACTTCAGCATAGACGCCGACGACGCCGAATTGCACAATAAAATTCGCGGCTGCCAATCCTACGACAAAGTTATGAGAAGCATCGACGCGGCGCTCGCCAACCGCCTCTACCCCGACCTGCTCTTCACTTACACGGAGGAGAACGTCGATGCCGTAGAGGGTGTGTGGAAGCTGGCCAGGAAGAAGCGTCTGCTCCTGATATTAGACCCGGTCTTCGCGATATGGGGCCCGGACAGGGTAGCCCCCGACGCGCACCGCAAGGCCGTGGATTTCGCCGGGAGGCGCGGCGTCTACCTGAACCGCGCCCACCTGTTGCTGCGCGGTCGGGGCGGCAACCGCACCCGCGACCCGCTCTGCCGAGCCGTGAGTTCAACCATAGTCATTACTCCGGACGACAAACTGACCCTGCCGTGCTACCACCACCGCTGCGCGTCGGTGAAGATAGGCGGAAACTTGGTCGAAGCGCTTAAAGCCGGCGAGCGGCTCGACGCGTTGAAAAAAGAGGGACGCTACGCCTTCTGCGAAGGATGCCACATAAATTGTTACTTTGACCCGACATACCAAATGATGTCGGGAAGGTTCCTTTGGGAGTCGATGAAAGGCAAGGCGAAGTACGCGTTGACCAAGTATTTGCTGTACGGGCGTCCGTGGCCTAAGATGCGGGGTTGATTTTAAAGATTTTGACTTTTATCCCAATTTTATATTATATTATAAGTATGTTCCTAAACAACAACAGCCACAGCGGCTACAATGATTACCGCTCCGACCCCGCCATGCGCGAGGTCTACGAGCGCACCGACATCCTGCGCAAGCCCATCTGCGGCATCGTATCCGGCTACCACGACCTGCCCTACATCATGGCCGCGCCCGAACCCGACAGTAGCGGGACGGCCGAAGTCTCCGGCAGGATATGCGTCTCCCCCAAGTTCGTCATCTCGGCGGAGACTCTCTTCGACACCTTCGGCGACGTATTCGACCCCGACACCTTCGACAGCGGCATAGAGGGGCGCCTCTTCTCTTTCTTCTGCGTCGGCTCCGGGCAAAGCAACGTCAAGGTTGAGAGCAAACAATTCTCCCGGAAACACTTAGACGAGCCGCCGCGGGAGTACTTAGAGCGTATGGAAGACGCCCTGATGTGCAAAGAGGACACGCGGACAGGGCTGATATTCAGCCCGAATTTGCGCTACTATCCTGTGTCAATTGATAAATTTATCACCGAAATTGTTGACCGTGAGTTTAAAGTGTAGGGTTGATGATAGATTGTGAGGCTGTCTCAAAAGCGGAGGAGTGTTGCCATGGGTTCGTTTGAGGATAGGTTGCAGAGGTTGAAATCGGTTGATATTTCCAATGACTGCAAAACTGAGGCGTGCGATTCCGCGCCGCCGCCCCCGTCACGGCCGGCGCCGGACCGAGGCGGTCAGAAGCGCGAACTCAGCGACAAAGCGGCCAACCTGATAGCGACCACGCTCAAAAGCTTTTTGCGGGATTGACTATATTGCCAATGTAGTGTCTATATATTTCACGTTCGCCGCCCCGATGAGGCTGTCAACGTAGACGTTTACCCTTTCCGCCTTTTTCCGTTCGGAGAGCCCCGCTCTTATCGCCGCTTCCGCCTCCGTGTAGCCTAATTTGCGCGGCGCCCTTTCGTCCGTCTTTTTTATTATGTGCAGGCCCATGCCGCTCGGTATAAAATCGCTTATTTCGCCCTTCTTCATGGAGAATACCTTGTGTTCCAGGTCAGGTAAAAAATCGCCCCTCTTGAACCATCCGATGTCGCCGCCGGCCACGGGCGAGTATTCCTTTATAAGCGCGTCGAAATCCGCTCCGCCTTTCGCTCTTGAAAGCGCAACCTTAGCCTTGTCCATGGCCGCCCGAACCTGCGAGTCGGAGGCGTTTTGCTCAAGCTCAAAGACGATGTGGCTCGCCCTTGCGCCCTCAGGTTCCATGTAGCGCTCCGCGTTGGCGTCGTAGTGTACGCGGCACTCCTCGTCGCTTACCGGTACCGCGGCGGCGCCCACCGTGTTTAACAGCGAGTCTAAGAGAAACTCTTCCTCTATCCCCCGACGCATCGACTCCTCGCTCTCGCCCATGGCGGCGAGCTGAGACAGGAAGGTCTCGCGGTCAGGGAATTGCGCTGTGAAACGGCCGGCCGCCGTTTCGATACGCGCCGAGTCCGCCCGCCAGCCAAGCCGCTTAACCTCGGCCAGCAAAAGCATATTCGCCGCAAGCTGCCGCGCCGCAGCCCGCCTGACGCCGGCGTTTCCGCCGCTCTCAAAGAGCTGAGTCGGCGAGAGAAACGTCTGTTGCCGCTGAAAAAACTCCGCCGCCTCGTCCACCTCGTCAACGGTGATAGCCTGCCCGTTGACTGTCAGAGCTACGGATTTGGCCGCTTCTTTTTTCGTACAGGAAACTAACAGGGCCGTCGCGGTCAACATAGTTGTAATCGTTACGGCGGCTAACAATGTTGACACGGATACGGCGTATGCTTTTTTGTCCATTGAGTGTTTCGAGCCTTTGATTAAGTCAAAAACAAGACATATTGATTGTGCCGATTAATACGATTAACTAAGGTTAAGCCGAAATTTGTTTAATCAGCGGTTCGGACTGTGTTTTTAATCCTAAATAATATGTTTTAAAAATCCCGTGATCATCATAAATTCTTGGAATTCTTGCAAAATATCGCTTTGCCTTCCACCTCCGCCCATTGGCATCGGGTTTGAATTTTGCCGGAAGGGTCTTGCAAATATTCCAGCTTGTACGATTTACAAACCGACACAGGATTCTTCAACAATAGCGACTGGTCGTCGGCCATATTCAAAAAGTCGCATTTTTTGTTACCGGAACTGGATTTACTTTTACCGCCTCCGCGTATCAGCATATTTCTTCCTCCATATTGCTACAAGTGTGTATGAAATATTATCAAAATTTAAAATTCTCCGTTATAAACTGGTCGACCATCTTCCGCAACACCGGCTTCTGTATCAACTTCGCCCCCTTGGTCTGTATGCTCCGCGCCTCAATGGACGACGGATTCTTGGTACAGTAGAATATCTGAATGCCCGGATTCAGCGTCTTGAGGTCGGAGAAGAGGTTCACGCCCTTGGCCGGGTCGGAGGGCCTGTCCATATCTATAAGCACATGCCTTATCTGTGAGTTGTTGATAGCTATGTCTATAGCCTCCTCCGGCACATCCGTCACGGCGTAGACAAGCTCGTGTTGGTCTATCATGGGGAAGAGCGACTCCGTGAACGACCCCGTCGAGGCGAAAATCAGCAGGCGCACGTCGGAGTAATCGGACTCCGCTTCCTCCTCATCCTCGTCTTCATAATTTTCATCGTAGCTCTCCGCGTCGTCCTTCTTTTGGGCGTCGGCGCTCTTGTACCAATCCTGCCCCGTCGCGATTTTGTTACGCTCAATAAGGGCGATAAGGTCGTTAATGTTCCTCTTATCGGATGACACGATAACCTCCGTAATCCATTGTTTTTTGGGAGCTTAGCCTCTTTTTGCCGTAAATTCGTCGATGACCCCGGATTTCTTAAAAATATGAATCCGTTTATCAATATACATTATGGGCGGCGCCGGTTGGCAAAAATATTTGGCGTTTACGACTTTATGGCGGGATAGATTGCGGGGGGCGGGTTTAAAGCCCGTCACCAATCATAAAAATCATTAAAAATCACGGTTCCGTCCCTGCCTTTTATTATTTTGCCCATATATGAAGAAACTACCTTTAGGCCGTCAAGTCTTCGAGGCGATGCGTAAAGAGGACCTCCTCTACGTAGATAAGACGCGCTACATTTACGCTCTGCTCACCGGCACCGGTGCCAATCAGTTCTTCCTGTCCCGCCCGCGGCGCTTCGGCAAGACGCTTATGTGCTGGACGCTCAACGCGCTTTTCAGCGGAAAGCGTGAGCTGTTTGAGGGGCTGGCTATAGCCGGGACGGACTGGGCGTGGGAGAGCTATCCGGTTATTCACTTGGACATGAGCCGGGTTGGCACGGACGACGGTATCGACGGGGTGAGGAAATCATTGACCGACCTGACCGGCGACGTAGCCGTTGAATACGGAATTGACCTTGGCGGGGAAACCGAGCCGGGAAGGATGCTGGAGGTAACAATCAGCAAAGCCGCAAAAAAGCACGGCAAGCCGGCGGTCGTGATTGTGGATGAATACGACAAGCCGTTCCTCGATTTCTACGCAAAGCCGCCCATAGCGCAGGAAGTTCGCGAGGTTATGAGGAATTTCTACGTTAAGTTCAAGGCCAACGAGCAGCACATACGCTTCCTGTTCATGACCGGAATTTCAAAGTTCGCCAAGATGGGGGTCTTTTCTACGCTGAACCATCTGACCGACATCTCGCTCAAGAAAGAGTTTGGAGCGTTGTTCGGATATACCGGGGAGGAGTTAGCCGAAAATTTCGGCGAATACCTTGAGGCCGGGGCGAAAAAGTTAAACTGCCCCGTTGATGAATTAGTCGAAAAAATGAGAGTCTATTATAACGGCTTTTGCTTTGACGGGGTTACTAAGGTGTATAACCCGTTCTCCATGCTTAATTTTTTGAGCGATTATGAGTTTATCAATCACTGGATGAACAGCGGAAGCCCCAGGATAATCGCCGATTATATGAGATGCCAAAACCTTACGGTTGAACAGTTCGTTGGGATGCCGGTTTCAAGGAGTTTTGCGAGTAACCCTGGGGATGTAGAGACGGCACCGGCTCATGGCTTTCTGTATCAAGCTGGGTATCTGACGCTTCGGGAGGGGGTTACCGACGATTATTCTCTTGACTATCCAAACATTGAAGTATTTCAATCCATGTCGCAATTGGTAACGAATAACATCGCCCAATACGGCGGCGGCAACTATTTTATCGATTTTCGCACCCCGCTTTTTGAGGCGTTGAATGACGGCAACGTTGACCTGTTTATTGAGACGGTAAATCGCTTACTGTCATGTATCCCCTACGATGACTACGCCAAGGCGGCTCAGGCTGCGATACGGCGGTCCGGCCTCCCGGCGAGGGAGTGGCTTTACCGCGCCACGATTCTTGCATTCTTGCACGGTTGCGGTGTAATGGCATTAGGCGAGCACCACACAAGCAAAGGCCGCTCCGACCTGTTAATCTGCCACAAAGGCGCCGCGTGGGTGGTGGAGTTCAAAGTCGCCTACAACGACGACAGCAAGGCCAAAGCAAAAGAGGCGCTGGAACAGATAACCGCCAGACGGTACGACGGCCCGTTCAAGACGGCCAAAAAGGTGGGGCTCGCGATTGACGACAAGACGGGGCAGATTACGGAGTGGGCTGAATAATTTTTATTTTTTATATTGACTTTGACAAAAAAAATATAGTATCTTATGGGTATAAATGATTCTGTTGAAACCAGCAAAAATAGGCTGTGGCCGGGAGGAAATGAATAATGGGGATAGGGGCAAAAGGGTTCAAAGACGAAAGTCAAATAGAGTCGATTTATCTTAACTATCTGCGCACTACCGAACCGGTGACGGAGCGGGAGGCTAAGTGCCCGAACGACTCTGACGAACTCTCCTACGCGGATTTTGCGACATCAGCCGACGCGTTAATTGTGCCGTTCTCAAGGGCAGTGGAAGCGAACTATGCTAACTGATGAGGAAAAGAGGGTATTGGCGGAAAAGCGGATGGGTACTTTGGCCAAGGCGTGGCTCAATATTTTAATCAATGGCGGCACTGATGGCGAAGCCGCACTTTAGGGTTTGGCTCGACCGCTTCCTTTTCCTGTTGCGTGAGCGCAACTACACGGCCGAGTCTCTCATAATGACTTTTGAAATGCTGTGTTTGGCGGCGTTTCCCGACAGTATGTACTGTAAACCATCCATGAATTGATATTTTTTATTTTTTTTTCTTGACTTTGACAAAAAAATATAGTATCCTTATAGATATAGCGTCCCCCACAGGAGGCCGGATAGACCGGTTCACGGCTTCCGGGGGTACAAAACTAAAATATGGGGAAGGACGGGTTACGTATGGTGTTGGCGACTCTATGCTCGTCGGCAGCGGTAGCGGTGCTTTTGCCGACGGCGCGCGGTCAGGATGACCGCCGCGGCGAGGTAGCCGGTCCCGCATACCCCCCCCCCCCCCCATACACAATATCTAAAACTCGACAGTAAATTAACAAACTACGTCAGGCTATTTAGAGTAATTCTTCGTTACCGGCTTTTCGTCGGCAAACCGCTATTTTATATATCCCATATATTCCATATAATCGCGGGCAACGCGCCGCGCAAGTTGCCGCCGCGCGCGTTGTCGGCTTATTTTGTCCGCTTGCTCTATCCTCTTAGTATAAGTGGTTTCATTTCCATTAATCATTCGTTGAAAGGAGTTTTTATGACAGGCTTATTCTCGTTGACCGGCTGATTGTTTGCGGTACGCGGTATGCGCGGGGTATGCCGCGCGTTGTTTGGGTTGCACTTAACCGAATTAACAAAATTAAACTTCTTTAAAGGAGCGATTTATGAGAAAGGCGATTGTAGGTGTGGCGGTCGGGTTGGCGTTGGGCGCGGTTTCGGCGGTTTCGGCGGTGGATTTGAGCGTTGGGGGCGGCGGGGTCTTTGCCGGCGATTGGGGCGGGGGCTTTATGGGGCTTAGCGGCAAGGACGACGACGGAAAGAACCGTTCGCAGACTGTGCCGTGGGTCGGCGGAGGTCTGAATGTGTTTTTTGACGCGCAATACGCGGAAGTCGGCGTAGGCCTCACTTTCGGCGGTGGGAACCCACAAGTAACGTATGACGGGAAAACGGAAAAAGAAGAAGATGTAAACATCTCTTTTACGAGCCTTAACATTGGCGTATTGGGAAAATACCCAATCGCGTTGAGCGACGCTATGACGCTGTTCCCGGCCGTCGGAATCGATTATGCCCTGATGCTTTCGGCCACGTCCAAGTATGATGACGGCGAGGAAAAATCCGAGCAGAAACTGGATGGAAAGGACGGCGTCCCGAAGGCCGGGGATTTTAGCGCCCTGTGGATTAAGTTCGGCGTGGGGGCCGATGTCGCCTTGACCGGACAGTTGTTCCTCCGCCCGGAGTTGCTGTACGGAATCAGGCTGGCTAACAAATATGAGAGCGACAGTGTCGATGAGATAAAAAAATCGGCAGAGGAGTATGGGGAAAAGGTTGACATAAGTCCGGCTTTAGGCCACGGCTTGACCGTCAAAGTCGGTTTAGGTTTCAGGCTTTAAAGAATTTGGAAGGGGCGGGTTTAAAACCCGCCCCCATTAACCGCTATCCCCTGCGACGGCTGCGCCGAGGCGGCGCGGCTGGGGCTGTCTATTGCCGAAAGACCCAACCGTATTTTTTCAAAAAAATTATTTTCATAGAGCGGCTTCCCCCGGTATATATATTATTATTAGGCGGTTAATGCTGTTTGGCACAATTGTTTACAGACAGGGAAGCAAAAGAATATGAAGTTAGTGGCCGACAAGCAGATTTACAAGGTGGAGGAGGCCTTTGCCGGGATGGGCGCGGTTACGGCCGTTTCCGGTGGGATGATATCGCGGGAGTTGCTTTCCGATGCGGACGCCCTCATCGTCCGCTCCGTCACGCAGGTGAACGCCGCGCTCCTTGGGGGGACGCCCGTCAAGTTTGTGGCCAGCGCCTCTATTGGGGTTGACCATGTTGACCTTGCTTTTTTGCGCGAGAACAGCATAGGCTTTGCGCACGCGCCGGGTTCCAGCGCCGACTCCGTGGCGGAGTATGTCGCGGCGGCGCTTCTTGAGATATGCGCCAGGGGCGGCAAGACGCCGGGGGAGGTAGTTTTGGGCATTATCGGCGCCGGGAACGTGGGCTCCCGCGTTTGCGCCCTGGCCGGGGCGATGGGCATGGAGTGTCTGCTCAACGACCCCCCTAAAAAGGCCATGACCAAGAGCGAGGTCTATCGCCCGCTGGAAGAGGTGTTGGAACGTAGCGACATCGTCTCGCTCCACGTCCCGCTCATTGAGGCGGGGGATGGCGCGACATACCATTTGGCCGATGGCGGCTTTGTTTCGCGGATGAAACAGGGCGCGGCGCTCATAAACACGTCGCGGGGGCGGGTTATGGACGAGAATGGCCTTGCGGCGGCCCGCTCGCGCCTCGGCGCGGTGGCGCTCGACGTTTACGAGAGGGAGCCGGCCATAAGCGTGGAGACCATGAAACTGGCCGACATCGCTACGCCGCACATCGCGGGGTACTCGCTCGACGGGAAACTTCGCGGGACAGATATGGTCTATCACAGCGCGGCGGCGTTCTTCTTTATGGAGGCGCGGTGGAGGTCGGATTCGTGCGACCTGCATAGCCAAAAGCGCGGCATTGACTTGCGCGGCTCGAAGAACCCCTTATACGACGGCGTTATGGGCGCCTACCCCATAATGGCCGACGACGCGCAATTACGCCGCATCGAATCCGTGCCCAAGGAGGAATCGGTGAAGTTTTTCGAGGGCCTGCGCGCTGGCTATTCCAAGCGGCTCGAGTTCCCGCACTTTAAATTGACGCTTTCGGAAAGCCAGCGGGCGGCGGCGGCGGCGCTTAGCGGGCTTCGGTTTGAGACGGAAGTTCTTCCTTAGGCTCGCTCTCTATGTACTTGATTTTTCGTATGGCGATGCTGTTGAGCGGGTCAATGTCGGTTATTTCCTTATAGATAGAGAGCGCGGTGCCCCTGTCGTTTATCCGCTCGTAGGCCGCCGCCAATTGCAGGAGCCGCCGGACGTTCTTCCTGTCGCTTTCGAGCGATGCCTCGAAGTAGCGGATAGCCTCCTTGAACATCTCGTTTTCCACGCATACGAGGCCGGCCTTGTAGTTGGCTTCGCTGTGCGTGGGATTGTGTTCCAGCGCCGCAACGAAGGCTTTCAGCGCGTTTTCGTTGTCGTTTAGGAGCGTCCGGTAGAGTTCGCCCAGGTTGTACAGGGTGTTGTAGTCCGACGGGTTTAGGGCGAGCGCCGTTTGGTATGATTTGAGTGCCAGGTCGGCGTTTTTCCAATAATATTGAATCATGCCAAGACGCGCGTGTGCACGCACGTTGAGCGGTTCCTTGTCAAGCGTCTGTAGCAGGAACGAATGGGCGTTTTTGTAGTCGCCGTTGTTTTCAAAGTACCTGGCGAACTGGTACTTGGTTTCGAGGTAGTTTGAGTCGGCTTCCAAAGCGCGGCGGAAGAACCTTTCCGCGGTTGGGGAGCGGGTCTGGGCGGCGGCTTCCATCTCCCCCATAAAGCAGAGCGCGGGGGCGTAGTTCGGGTTTTGCTTCAGCACCTCTTTGAGGAGGTCGGAACTTTCCTCGTACCGGTCGACGTGGTATAGCGCTATCGCCTTGCGTACTTGGAGGCTTGGCAGGAGCGAGTCCCCGACTTTCGCCATGATGCGGTCGGCGGTTTCGATGGCGCTGCCGAAGTCGCCTATCTCCACTTGCGCCAGCGCAATGTCGTATTGGGCGCGGGTGGAAGCGTTTTCGTCCTTGGCCACGGCCTCGATTCGCCGCAGGTGCGGGAGCGCCGAGCCGGGCCTGCCCGACTGCAGGAAGCGCTGCGCCGCGAACGCGTGGGCGTTGATGTCGAAAGCGGTCACCTCCGGCGAAAAGGTCTCCGCGTTGGCCCCGGAGAGCGGCACCGCCGCGCTCTTGGCCTTCTTGACGGCAAAGTTGGAGTACCCCCAAAAGCCGGCAAACGCCAGCGCGCAGATAACGGTCGAGGCGGTAAACGTCTTCTTGACCAGTTTCTCTTGCGGCTCGCTTAGGCCCATTTTGGCCAAAATGCTGTTTCTTTGAACGGGCAT
>JAITCM010000093.1 GCA_031283085.1 Chitinispirillales bacterium
TACCCGCTCGACGCCGTCGCCGTTACCGTCACCTGTTCCCCAGCGCCGTATTGCGTCTTATTCGGATTTCGCGACACGCTCCCCCCGCCCGTTGGGCTTACGCTTGTTGTCAGCGTGTATGTCGTATTTATGACGGTTCCGTTCTCCGGTATGCACGCCCCGTACGAGTCTTTCAGCGAATAGTTCCCAACAATTCTCCGGCACATCCGTGCAAACGCACAGCATCAGCGTCAGCGCCGGCAGGCAGAATAGCCCGCGCAACCGCCGCTTGCGCGGCGCGTTCGCGTTCGCGTTCCGGCTGTTCAAAACATCTTTTTTGAGAGCGTTCATTTTTTCATCCTTACTTAGAAAATATATGGACTATGGGCTGTGGAAACGGCGAACCGGCGGCATATTCAAAATACGAGGTATTGCTATCTGTAAATCAAAAGCCGTCGACGCCATAACCTTGAGCCGTTCTTTCCCTTGCCGGGTTTGCGGCGAGGGAAATCGATGAACATTTTTAGTGAAAAGTTACCACTCCTTAACTGTCGATTCGTTGATAACAAATGTATCTCCGCCGGGTTTTATCGTAGCTATCCCCCTCTTCAACGCTTCCGCCTCCACGTCTTTTTCAAAGGACATCCCGCATAATCCCAGGTAAAACTTAAAATCCTTATACTGCGGAAAAAACTGCTTAAACCGAGGCATCTGCACATCAATCAGCTTGGTGATGTCATCGATTCTTACGCGGTTTTTCGCCTCAATAAGCGCAATCGCCGACCCATTGTACATAACAATGTCATATTCCCCCTGCACATCACTGCCGTCGGGGAACTTCTTTTTCCGGTTTACGCCATGCTCAACCTCATCAAATGACACCCCGGCAAATGTCTTCCGATTCCAAAAATAGTCAAACGCCATGCTTTCGACGCCGCGGCCGGAACTTTCGCTAAGGCCCACCAAGTCGGTTTTCACACCATCGACGACAGTGTCTAACTTGGACAGTTTGGCCAGGGTTTCCGCAATCTTTTTGTCCGAGGCCGCAATGCTGGCGTTAGCCGCCGCGATTTCAGCGTCCATCTTCTCCTTAGACGCCGCCATCCTGGCTTCAGACGCCGCAATACTGGCGTTAGCCGCCGCGATTTCAGCGTCCGTCTTCTCCTTGGACGCCGCAATCTTTTTGTCCGAGTCCGCGATGCTGGCGTTAGCCGCCGCGATTTTAGCGTCCGTCTCCGCCTTAGACGCCGCCATCTTGGCGTCAGACGCCAAGATGCTGGCAGTCATTGCCTCCAACGCCCCGTCTATCTTCCTGCACATGGCAAGTACAGCCCTTTCCAACCCATTACTTATCGTTTTTTTGACGATTTTCTTGGTTCCAACCACCGATTTGGGGGTGGATACGGCCCTCTTGCCCTTTTTGACCGTCGTTTTTTTCATGGTTTTTACGCCCATTTCGCTCCCCGTTACCTTAACTGTGATGGCCAACGCCCCCCGCCGCAACACTGTCCGCTATGCTTAATATAAAATAATATTTGGGGGCGGCCGGTGTCAATAGCGGGATAAAGATGTTATACTGATTCGGACACTTTGTCCACCGTCGCGGATGTCCTGCCCACCCTTTCGGACAGCTTGTCCACCGTCTTAGAAAAATATGTGGACGGATATGCCCGAAAGCATTATTAAGGTGCCTAACGCGTACGCCACGTTCCGCTGGCCCGCCGACTCTTCGGCGTCACCGTACAGCCTTGCGTCTACTTTGTCTCTCACGCTCAAATCCATGCCGTACCCGTACAGCATTATTCCCGCCCCCAGGGCGTCTAAGCCAGCCGCGATAAGCGTATTGCGTTTTTTCGCGGGGTGGTCTTGCGCGATGCCGGCGTCCGGTTTAGGGGCCGGCGCGTTCGGTTTGGGTTCCAATTCCAATTTTCGGTAAAAGTTCGCGGTCAGCGCCTTGTCGCCGTCCATCGTGAGCGTCAGGCGGTTTTTCCTGCCCGACGCCGCGCCTGTCCAGCCGGTAAAGGCGTAGCCGTTTTCCGGCGCGGCGGTCACCGTGACCCGCTCGCCGGACGCGTAGGCTTCCTTATTGGGGCTAAGCGACACGAAGCCGCCGCCCTGCGGGTACGCGCTTGCCAAAAGTTTGTACGTTTGCCGGATGTACCGGAAGTTGGCGGTCAGCGTCAAATCGCGGTCTATCGGGCCCGTTAAGGTTGCGCTTGCGGAGGTCGACGCGCCCGACCAGCCGGTAAACACGTACCCGTTCGCGGGCACGGCGGTTATGCTCACTATCGCGCCGGACTCGTAGCTTGTTTGGTTTGGGCTGCGCGACACCGTGCCGCCGTTAGCCGGGTTAACGGTAGCGGTGACGGTGTGCGTCACCGCCACGGGCGCTGCCGGCGCTTTCGGCGCGGGGCGCCGCGAGACGAATGTTTTATACATATCCGCGCAGGCGACGGCGGCTTTCTCCAAGAGTTCGGCGGCGTTTTCGGAGCGAACGGGGTCCGAGGAGGCCACTAAGGTTCCGTCTTCGGTTTCGTACATCTCCACCGACAGCGTGAGCCGCGTTTTGAATTTGCGCACTATTCCGCGCACTATGTAGTCCGCGCCGATTTTGCTTCCGAGGGTGATGACGCAGTTTTCCTCGGCGCACTCTTCCAGTACCGCGCCGCCCTGCGCCTGCACCGTTTCGGAGGTCATGATGTTGTATTTGTCCTGAGGCAGGTTTCTGACGGCCTCACGGCGAAGCTCCGCGGTTATCTCCTGCGCCTCGGCGGCGCTCAGGTCGTCCGACGCGCCCGACCGCGCGTCTATCTCAACCTCTACGACGGCCACGTACTTAACGGCGTACGCGGCGGGGAGCGCGGCAAACAGCGCCGTAAACAAAATGAGCCTCGGCAGTATGCGCACGATGTTTCTTCTCATGTTACCGTGATGCCTCCATTGTGAATGATAGAGCGGCGAACCGGCGGCATACCCCAAATACGCGGTTACGGCGCGATTCCGTCGGAGGGGCAAAAATGTGTCTCCCCGGCTTGTATAAAATAATATTTTGGGGCGGCCGGTGTCAATAGCGGGATAAAAAAGTAAAAATACCCGTATTTGACTTAACCCGCCGCCGTCAATTATATTACCGTATCGCGGCGCCCGCAGGCCGTACGCCGCTCCGCCACCCTAAAGAAAGCAGCGGGTTATGCCCAGCACAAGGCGCCTTTTCAACGTTGCCGGCCTTTGTCTGCCCGGCGAGCACTATATGCTCGACCCAACGCGCGGCATTGGCGGCGAACTGATGAACCTTATCGACACTAAACAGTACTTCGTGATTCACGCCGCACGCCAGACGGGCAAAACCACGCTGCTCTACGCATTGACCGACAGGCTCAACGCGGCGGGCGACTATTACGCGGTTGGTTGCTCGCTGGAGGCAGTGCAGTCGTTTGTGGAGCCGGAGAGGGGGATTCCGGCAATCGTAAAGCGGCTGCGGTACGCTTTTGAGGAACATGGCATGCCCAACGGCTTTGCGGCAAACGCCGACTACGGCGATGTCGCCAATGTGGTCAAAAAATCGCTCACCGCTTACTGCAAAGCGCTTGATAAGCCCCTTGTCATATTTTTCGACGAGGCCGACTGCCTCTCCGGTGAAACGCTGATAACATTTTTGAGGCAGCTTAGGGACGGATACCTCTCGCGGGGCAGGACGCCGTTTGTCCACTCCATTGCCCTTGTCGGGATGCGCAATCTTCGCGACTACAGGGGCAAAATACGCAAAGAGTCCGAGTCGATGGGAAGCTCAAGCCCGTTCAATGTCGTGACGGAAAGTCTTAATTTAAGAAACTTCACAAGGGCGGAGGTCGCCCAACTCTACGCGCAGCACACGGCGGAGACGGGGCAGGTATTCGAATCGCAGGCGGCAGACTTCGCTTTTGAGCAAACACAGGGCCAACCCTGGCTCGTGAACGCCATCGCCCGCGAGTGCGTGGAAAAGATTGCCAAACTGGACTACTCGATAACAGTCACGCAACCTTTTGTCGACCAGGCTATCCAAAACCTCATCAAGACTTGGGGAACGCACTTCGACAGCATGATGGCAAAGCTGGCGGAACCGCGTGTCCGCAACATCATACAGCCGTTGTTGCTGGGCGGCGGCACTGCCCTGGATATGCACTCGGAGGATTATCTGTACACACGGGACCTGGGCATCATCAGGGAGGCAGGCAACAACGTGGAACCGGCTAACCCAATATACGCCGAGCTGATCGTCCGAACGCTCACCTGGAACGTTCAAGTGTCCCTGCTTAGGGATTACGAAGAGTATGAGATTCCACGATATTTGAGGAACGGCAAGATTGACATGGACATTTTGATGGGGGATTTTCAACTCTACTGGCGCGAAAACAGCGAAATATGGGTAGACCGCTACAAAACGCAGCTCTACCGATACGACGAGGCCGCGGCGCACCTGGTCATGCAGGCTTTCTTACAGCGCGTAATAAACGGCGGAGGACACATAATCCGCGAAATGGCCCTGGGCAAAATGCGGGCCGATATTTGCGTCATTTACAAAGAAAATAAATATCCCATTGAACTCAAAATCCTGCAAAACCAAAGGAGCCTGGCCGAAAGCCTGAAACAGACCGCGGCATACATGGACAGATTGGGAACCGCAGAGGGATGGCTTGTGCTGTTCGACAAAGACACGGAAAAGAGCTGGGACGAAAAGATTTACTCGCGGAAGGAATCGGTTGGCAATAAAGTAATCACGGTCGTCGGGTGCTGATATTAAGGCAAACGCGCCGCCGATACCCCCCGCCAAGAAAAACACCGTGAAATTTGCATTCTTACCCCCGCAATAATATAATTTATAATGATATGCTGTCTTTCGCGCCCCTCGCCCGGCGGCCGGCGCCGCCTGAGTGTTTGACCGTTTTGAGGGGGTGTCGCCGCGGCGTATAGCGGTATATGTGGCGCGCGAGGGGGGGCCACATACGCCGTATGTCGCGGTTTGCGGCCTCTCTTTTTTAGAAATTAGAAAGCGGTTTGGGTATTATGCGGATTTGGGATAATATAAACAGGTATTTCGCGTTCAAGATTAAGGAGGTCGAGTTCCACGTCCGCACGTGGAAGCGCACCCGCGAGATATCGCGCGCCTACGATGCCAAGCCGTCAAAGGTGTCGACGGCCGTTAAGCCCCGGCGGCCCGCGCGGCCCGCAAAGCCTGTCCGCAAGGCCGCCGGGAAGAGGTTGAATGCCGCCGCCTGGCCTTACGCGGTTAAGGGGGCGAAGGTTTTGGGGATTGCGGCAGCCGCGGTCGCCTTGATTTTCGGGGCGGTGTTTGCGGTTCAGCGCATATCCGTGTCGGTGGCGGCGGCGCGCGGGGCGGATTCCGGGCGGGCGCCCGCCGACGACAACGCTGTCGTCGCGCCGCCGGCGCAGAATATCCCGGAGGACGCGGTGTTGCCGGAGGCAGCCGTATTGCCGGAGGGGTTTGCCGAGAACGCCGCTACGGCGGTGCCCGCCGACACCGCGCCCATGGAGATACCGCCGCTGCAACCCGAACGGCAGGCCGTAGCGCCGCAACCACGCTCCGGCAAGGCGCTGGTAGACCTTTTTCTTAAGGCCGCGCCGCACGGGGTGTCCGACTGGCTTGTGCTCGTTGACAAGTACGCCAAAGCGATGTACGTCTTTAGGGAGGGGCAGGGCGGCTGGGAGGTGGTCAAGGCCTACTCCGTAGCCACGGGCGAGCGGGACGGGCGCAAGAGCGTGGAGGGGGACAAGATGACGCCGGAGGGCGTCTATTTTATGATAGGGCGCAAACACAGGAGCGAGCTGACGAATATCTACGGGCCGGCGGCATTCATCCTCGACTACCCTAACGAGGACGACAGGCGGGAACGGCGTACCGGGCACGGGATATGGGTGCACGGGTCCGAGCGCGGCAACATTCCCCCGCTCTTCACGCAGGGGTGCGTGGCGGTCGCCAATCAGGACATTCTCGACATCGTCGCGACCATCAGGGGCGGCTGGCCGGGGATACCCGTCATTATCGTGAGCGGGGAGGAGGACGCCAGGAAGCACGTGGCCTCCGTTGACTTCCAGAAACTGAGAGCGCGGCGCGCCGAGGTCGCCGCCGAGCACAGCGAGTGGCAGCGCGAGTTCGAGAGCATAGTGATGGGATGGAAGTCGGCATGGGAGGCGAGGGACATAGAGGCCTATTCGACATTCTACCTTACATCCGGCTTCGCGGACGGCTCTATGAAGTGGGAAGCCTTTCGTGACCGCAAGAAGGGGCTATTCGCCGCGTACACGGCGATACACGTAGACCTGAGCGACATCGCGCTCACCGAGTACACGGAGAATATCGCGACCGTTAAATTTCATCAGGTGTACAACACCAACCGGAATAATCGAATGGAGAACGCGAAGCGGTTGATATTCAGGAGAGATCAGGGGCAGTGGAAAATATACAGGGAAATACCATTCCCAAAAGAGGAGCTTCTCTTATGATGTTTTCATCGAAGAAGAGAGAGATTAAGGACCCGCAGGAGCTTGCGGAGTTCCTTGAATCGCGTCTGAGGGAGATTCAGGCGGTCATTGACGCTTCGGATAAATTGTCGGAGCGTATGGCGTCTATGGAGCGGACGGTGGCGCGTGTCACCGGGCAGGAGAGCTTCGTGAACAACCTCAGCGCCAAGGTGGACTCGCTGATACAAAAGCTGAACGCGCCGGGCGGGGACACCGTGCTCGACACGCTGAAGAGGGCGGTCGACCTCGAAGACAGGCAGAAACTCGCCGACGGCAGGCTTGTCAAGCTCGAAGAGCAGCTCCGGTCGTGGACTGACCAGTTCGACACCGCGCAGACCAAATGGACCGAGTCCGACGCCGGCGCCGACATAGTACGCGGCAAGGTGAGCGACATGGAGCAGGAAATCAGCCGCTTCCGCGTGATGCGCGAGAAGCTCGAAAGCCTAAACAGCCTCTCCGAGTACGTGAAGACCAAGATATCGTCGCTCGAAAAGCAGCGTATGGTGGTTGACAAGGCCAACGAGGAATCGCTGCTGTTGAACAAGATGATATGGCGGATAGACATCGACATAAAGCAGCTGCAGACCAAAATCGCGTCGCTCGAGAAGACGGAGAAAAACATCAACCAGATAGACGAGATGCTTGAGCGCTCCCAGGAATCCATAAGCGAGATACGCAACTTCAAGGAGCTGATGAAGGAGATGACGCAGATGGTGGAGGAGACGCGCCGCTTAGACAGCCACTTTGAGAACCGGCTGGCGGAGGTGCAGCAGCATACGAAGAATATCGACGCCATAAACGAGCGGGTGCGGGAGGTGCACTCCGTCGCGAAGAACACCGAGGCCACGCTCAACTCGTTGAAGAAGCACCTGTCCGTCGCCGAGGGGAGCAGGATGCAGGTGATGGAGTACGAGAAGTCGCTCGACAAGGTTAAGGTAAAGATAGACGAGGTAAGCAAGGAGTGGCAGTCGGTGGACGCCATATCGGCGCGCATATCGGGAATCGAGTCGCAGCTGCGCGAGTTCGACATGAAAATATTGTCGATTGCCAAGCAGGAGAGGATTGTCGCCGGCTTCGAGGCGAAACTTGGGGAGATAAAGACGCTCATAGCGGACATCGGCGCCAACGAGGAGGCCTTGCAGAAGCGCCGCGTCGACATAGAGGGCACGAACAATAAGATACGCGAATACTTCGACAGCCTGGGGAAGCTGGAGAAGAGCGTGGAGGGCATCGGCAGGTACGAGGAGCTTATTTTGGGGATAGGCCGGAAGATAGACGGTCTCGAAGCGCTCTCCGGCAGGATAGAGGGCCGCATAAAGGCCACCGAGGACAGGGCTGGTATCATAGACGAGGTGCAGAGGAAAATAGACGGGCTCGGCTCAATGGTGAGCGAGGTGGACGAGCGGATAAACGGGCAGCTTCAGCGCAAGGCAATGGTGGAGAAAACGGAGAAGCGGCTGGATCAGCTCAACTACCTGCTCGGCGACATCAACATGAAGATACAGAGCCTGACGAAAGAGCAGTCGAAGGTAGACTCCGTCATCACGCAGCTCTCTGCCATATCCGTGCAGTCTATGGAAGCGAAGAATATGGTCGCCCGCCTGACCGAAGAAAAACAGGCGCTTTCGCATGAGGAGAACCATATCCGCGACATTCGCATCAAGCTGCAGAGCCTCGTCTCCGACGCGGAGAAGGATGTGTCGAGGTTCAAGACCAACATCGGCGAAGTGGACGCGGTCATGGCGCAAAATCGCGAGAAGTTCGACAAGATAATAGAGACCGGCAACGCCCAAATCGAGACGGCCAGACAGCAGCAGACAGCGATAAGCAACTCCGCGGCGGAACTCGTTCGCGTGGAGAAGCTGCTCGATAATCTCAAACTGGAGATGGACCAAATCAACCGCCGCACGAGCAAGATAGAGGCCATTGACGCGCGGATAGGCAGCGTGGACACGGTCGTCTCCGACATGGAAATCCGCATAGAGTCCATAGACAAGGGCAGGGAGCTTGTCAACACGACGCAGAAGAAGATAGACGGCCTGAACGACATATTGGGCCTGGCCTCCTCGCGCATAGACGACATAAACGAGAAATCGAAGGACATCGACGATGTCGGGCGCAAGGTGGGCGAGATGGCCGGCATGATGGATTCGGTGGAGCGCCGCATAAGGGAGCTCGCCCGTGAAAAGCAGCTGATAAAGGAGGCGGAGAGCCGCATATCAAGCCTCACTATTCTCGTGGAGGACGTAAAGGCGGCGATGACCAACCTCTCCGCGGAGCAGCAGCGCATACTGGAAGCGGTGGAAAAGGCGTCGGAGTTACGGTTCCTGTTGGGTGAGGTGGAGTACAAGCTGAACCTGTTCAAGCAGCAGAAAGAGCAGATGTAGAGTTGCGGACATGGAAAACGTCCTTAAATCGTTGCCCGCGTCGACCCCTGAGGCCGCGGTGGAGCAATTTCTGAACAAGATATCGGAGGTCAACCCCGGTGTCTCCACGGAGCTTATACGCGGGGCGTTTCTATTTTCGTGGGACGCGCACAGCGGGCAGCGCCGCAAGTCGGGGGAACCGTACCTCATCCACCCCGTCTCGGTGGCGTTTATCCTCGCCGAACAAAAACTCGACGCGGTGACCATAGCGGCCGGGCTTCTGCACGACGTTTTGGAAGACACGCCCGCCACGCGGGAAGAGTTGGCGAAGCTCTTCGGCGACGACGTGGCGCTGCTTGTGGACGGCGTCACGAAGATTCGCACCCTGCAGATGAACACGCGAAAGCAGCATCAGGCGGAGACCTACCGCAAGATGCTGCTCTCCATGGCCAAAGACCTGCGGGTCATCATCATCAAGTTCGCCGACCGCGTCCACAACCTGCGTACGCTAAATTACTTGGAACCCGCTAAAATCAAGGCCATCGCCACCGAAACGCTCGATATCTACTCGCCTTTGGCGCTGCGCCTCGGCATGGCCAAGATAAAGTGCGAGCTTGAGGACCTGGCCTTCAAACACCTCTACCCGGTGGAGTACAGGGAAATAGTCTCCAAGTTGGTGGCCACCCGTGTTGACCGCGAGACGGTGATAGAGGCGTTTGCGGGGCCGCTTCGGGAGAGCCTCCAGGCCGACGGCATAGACGCGACGATAACAGGCCGCCCCAAGCATTTTTTCAGCATCTACAACAAGATGAGGAAGCGCGGCAAACCCTACGAGGAGATATATGACGTTTTGGCGATAAGAATCATTGTGAACACCGTGAGGGAGTGCTACTGCGCCCTCGGAATCATTCACTCTCTCTGGGTGCCGGTGCAAGACCGCTTCAAGGACTATATCAGCGCCCCAAAATCCAACGGCTACCGCTCGTTGCATACCACGGTCGCGGGCAGCCACGGCAACGTGATAGAGATGCAGATACGCACGTGGGAGATGAACAAGACCGCCGAGGACGGGGTCGCCGCGCACTGGCTCTACAAAAACGGCGACCGCTCCGGGGAGGTAAGCCGCGACGACAAGGCGCTGGCGTGGCTGCGCAACATCATAGAGTGGCAGGAACACCTGACCGACTCCGCCGAGTTCTACGAGTTTTTCAAGGTAGACCTCTTTGACACGGAGGTCTTCATCTTCACGCCTAAGGGCAATCTCATCACGCTGCCCAAGGGGGCCACGGTACTCGACTTCGCTTTCGCCGTGCACACGCAGCTTGGCATACACTGCATAGGCGCGAAAATCAACGGGCAGGTTGAGCCGGTCAACACGGAGCTCTTGAGCGGGCAGACGGTCGAAATCCTCCACTTAGACTCCAAGTCCCCCGCCGTCGATATGATGCGCCACGCGAAGACGCCCAAGGCGCGCAGCGCCATACACCATTGGCTGCGCAACGCCGAGCGTCAGGAGAGCATAGACTTAGGCAAGAAAATCCTCTGGCGCGCCTACGACAAATTAGGCGCCCATACGACCTTCGGCGACCATGTGCCGGAGTTGCTGCAGTACCTCGGCATCGGCAGCGTGGAGCGCCTCTACGAACTGGTCGGGCGGGGCGACCTGACCGAGAGCCGGGTGATGAAATACTTCCTGGCCCGCAAGATAAAGAAGCGCCACGTTCCCTCAAAGATGGTGTCGGACATCGTCAGAACCATCACCGGCCAGCGCTCGCAGGGCATACTGATAGGCGGCCAAAGCAACCTGATGGTACGTTTCGCCGAGTGCTGCAACCCCATCCCCGGCGACGAAATAGTCGGCTTCCTGACCAGGGGCCGCGGCATCTCCGTCCACCGCGCGGACTGCCCCCACGCCAAGCTGTTCGAGGGCGACAGGGAACGCACCGTGGAGGTCAACTGGGACGACGGCGCGCACAAAAAACACTACATCTCCATAAACATAAGCGCCTCCGACCGCACCGGCCTGCTCCACGAGGTCAGCCGGGCTTTCGCCGACCTGGACGCCAACGTGAGCAGCGGCAACCAGAGAGCCTTCAACGGCAAAGCCGACCTCTCGTTCCAAATAGAGATAAATAACCTGTCCCAACTAAAGCAAATTTTCAGGCAGCTGCAAAAAATAAAAGGCATCGAAAAAGTCGCCCGCGTAAAAGATTACATCTCCTATCCGAGGGACGCCAGGGACGAAGTCCCCGAATAACCGACCTAAAGATTTTGTTGTAAACGCCTCCGTCCGTGAATTATATTAATTATAGACACGAACCGGAGGTATTTATGGCGTCTATAAGCACAATGGCGATTCCCATTTGGATTTTGGTAACCGGCTTTTTAGGCGGCGTGGCGGCGGCGTGCCTCATCATACTGTTGCGTGAGCGCAAACGCGGCGGCGGCGCGCTGTCAAGCGGTTCCAACACCAGCTTTGCCTTTTCGGGCAATCTGAAACACACTTCGCTCTTAGACGCCATCCAGTTCTTGGAAATCGGCCAAAGGGAGGGCGTGCTGCACATTTATTCCGGCCGGCGCAAAGGCTACCTCACATTCCACAAGGGGCAGGTGGTGGATGGTTTCTACCGCAACGAAATCGGGCGCGAGGCCATCTTTCAAATGCTCGGCCTTGAGGAAGGCGACTTTTATTTTGAGCCCAAGGCCATAACGCAACCCAAGCTCATGACCGATTCCATGATGGACATAGCCTTTGAGTGGGACGCGAGGAGGAGCGGCGGGGGGTAAGGGCGGGTTTTAAAACCCGCCCCTTACAACGCGATTACGGCAACTCAATATTTACGTTGTTCCTTCGTAGGCACACTATCGGCAATTCCCTGCCGTTAATCGTTAGCGTCAACATTGTGCCGGAAATGACGTATGTTCCGGAGATATGACCGCGTTCATCATTCCATACAATGGTGATACCGGTACCGCCGACGCCGTGTACCTCATACGTACCTTCGGCAAACGCTCTCCAACCTCCTTCGGGGCTATATCCGTAGTCAATTTCAAAAACAACCCCGTTCTCTCGAAATATATAACCCATCGCGGTACGGCCGTCATCGCTATACAACCACGCCTGACCTGTCTGAAGAACGAGGCCGTCGCCTGTTCCGGGGCCGGTGGTAGAAAATGAAACCGGCGTTTTTGTGAAAATCTTTACGTTATCTTCAGGATTATTCCGGTCATGTATTACCAACCTGGTGCTATCTTCGGAAAAATCAAACCCCCAAGTTCCGGTTATACTGTTCCCAGTGCCGAAATCTATAGAAACCGTGTTGTTTTCGTCTAACGTATATGCGCCCGTGTCTATTATGCTCCAAATTCCGTCATAATTGTTGCGCGAAATCCGATTAACGCTAAAATCCCGGTTAAAGATATACCCCTCGCTTACATCCGCCCACGCCTCACCGTCGGGAAGCACAAGCGGATTTTCCGACACTTCGACGCTGCCGCCGCCGCCACCGCCGCCGCATCCGACCAAAAGCAAGCCCGAAAAAACAACCGCCGACACCGCGCTGAAAAACACTCGCGCCTTAACGCGAACAAACGTTTTCATTACCGCCGCCTTTCTAAAATTTGTTGCAAGGGCGCACCTCTAACGGGGTGCGGGTTAATTGGTTCGGAACCATCCTGAAAAACCGGCGTTGGCTCGCTTGTCTTTTTCGCGCTCCGGTTTGCCGGCGTACGGCTTTGACGCCTTGGGGACGGGCTTGTCGGCAATCGGCTTCGACAGCGACACCGCGGCTACCGGCTTGTCGGCTTTTTTCCGGAAAAGTTTCGGGACGGCGGCGTTTTCGGGGTTTTTGCGCTTGCCGAGCGAATCTTTCGGGGCGTAGTAGTAATAGTCGTCGGGATATATGCCGGACCTCTTTGTGAGAACAAGCGTTTCCCCATCAACGGTTATCGACAGCGTGTTGCCGGATACCGAGTATGTCCCGTAAAGCGTCTCCCCGTAAGGCATAACCAGCGTAATATTGCCGCCGCTCGTACTGTATTCGCTTTCACCCAAAAGCATCCAGTTGACGCCGTCACCGTAATAATCAAAAATCAACTGAAATGTGTTGTCCGAGTAAAAAATAAAGCCGAGCCCCTCCTCGTCGCTTACCCACGCCTGACCGGACGAAAGAACGAGGCTGCCGCCGCTCCCTCCGGTGGACGGAGGGGAACTGATAGGGAATACGCCCGTCGCCGCCGTGTAATTCATGCCGTCCAATGTCAGCGTACCGCCGGAAACGGAGTATGTCCATGAACTGGCGCTCCCCGAACTCCAGGTAATATTGACCGTGGAGCCGCTTGTCGTATATGTGCCGGTTCTTTCTATTCTCCAGTTGTCCCCATAAGAACTGGAGTAGC
>JAITCM010000100.1 GCA_031283085.1 Chitinispirillales bacterium
ATAAAACATATCCATTTTCCAATTTGCCTGGTTGTTCATAATGTAATTAGCAATACATTGATATGATTGTTCGTTGCGGATAATGTGTTCCCAATAATTGCGTTGCCATAATTTAATGGTGGCATTGATTTTTTTTGTGGTTTGATATTTGAAATATCCAATAATGTTTCCCAACGTATTGTAGGAGCGGGGTTCGCCCGCCCCTACGTCATTAATGTCTCAGCTCTTCCTGTAAATTCCCACCATGGTGACGTCGTCGTAGGGGTCGGCGTCGGCGCAGTGTTCTTTCAGCGCGTTTTTCACTCTGTCAACTACGTCGTCGATGGAGGAGTACGGTTTCTCTATCAACTCCGCGAAGCGTTTTTGTTGGAGGAACTCGCCCTTTTCGTTTTTAGCCTCGATGACGCCGTCGGTGTAGAGCAACAGCATCTCGCCGGGTTGCAGCGTTAGTTTCTCTTGGCGGTATTTTAGGTCGTCCTTTATGCCGACGCCGACGGCGGGGCCGGTGGGGGAGAGCCATTTGGCGATTTTGCCCTCCGGTTGCAACAGCGCCGGCGGGTTGTGGCCGGCGTTTATGTAGGCCACCTCGCCGCTTTTTGGGTCTACCAGAGCGAAGAACATCGTGGCGTACATGAAGCGCCCTTTGGAGGTGTGGTGGTGGTGGACGATGTAGCGGTTGGTCAGTTCCACGGCATTGAGCGGATTGGCCGCGCCCTCGGCGGAGTGTTCGGAGAAAGCGCGTATCAGGCTGCGTATTAGGGACATGAAAAGCGCCGCCCCTACGTCTTTGCCGGAGACATCGGCTATGACGAAAGCGAACCGTCCGTCCTCTAAGGCGAAAGCGTCGTAGAAGTCGCCCGATACCTCGCGGGCGGGCATGAAGAGCGAGCGCGATTCCCAGCCGGGCGGTTGCGGCATGGACTCCGGCAGAAAGCTCTCCTGTATTGTCCGGCCTATCTGGAGTTCGCGTTGGATTGCCTCTAAGCGCAGATGCTCCTGTTGCCGCAGTTTTTCCAATTCTTTGTTTGCCTCTTCGAGGGTTATGGTTTGCTCCTGGATTTTTTTCATCAGGAGCGCCCCCTGCAGAGCGCCGCTTAGGTGTTCGCCTAAAATGTCGTATATGTAGCCGGTGAGCGGCCCGTCCTTGAACACGGCCATTCCCAGCTGTTCGTTCTTGAAGTGAAGCGGTTGCACAATCACGTGGAACGGTTCTTGCGACTCCTTGAGCCCGCCCGGCACGAGGTCCTTTGTCGGGAAAAACATATTTTGCGCCGGAGCGTCCTTTTTCCCTCGACACAGGGCTATTATCGGCTTGGAGTTGAGAAAATCCTTGGTGGACTTGTCGTAGAGCGAGAGGGAGAAGTCGTTTATCTCCAGCCTTGGGAACATCTTGACTATGGCTTGTGATAGCGTCGGAATGTCAAATGAATTGGCGATGGAGTGGCCGACCGAGCGCATCAGCGCCGCCTTTTGCTCCGCTTGCAGGCGCTTGTGCGCCTGTTGCCTCGCGGCCGCCTCGCTGAACAGGTTATAGCTGTCGTGCAACAGGTTGTCGGCGGTCTCAGTTTTCGCGGAGTCTAACCCCTGCGTGAACTTGCGTATGGTTACGAGTATCTTTTGCCACTGCAGGATGTCGTCGCTCTCGGCCGCGGCGAGCGTAGCGGCGCGAACCATGCGGTTGAGCGCCGACAGGAAGACGCCCGTTCTCGTTCCTTCCACCTCATCGAAGAATGACGAGGCGATTTCCCTCAGGTCTTCGTCGTCGATGGACGCGCCCATCTCCATGGCCACGAAAGAGAACAACTCCGACGTGAGATGTTCTTTTAGGTGGTCTACGTTGCTGGACAGGCGTTGGATGATGGAAAATGTGCGTCTGTCAAGCGCGTGGTTGGGGTTGATGAAGCAACCGCAGGATTGCCGTATGGAGAGCGGCGTTTGCAAAGAGGTGCGCCGCGGGACATCTTTGCCGTTCATTTTTGTGATTAGGAGTTCCACGGCGGTGCGCCCGATTTCGTAGAGCGGCTGTCGCACCGTGGTGAGCGGCGGCGTGGTCAGGGCGCTCTCCTCTATGTCGTCGAATCCGGTTACCGCGACGTCCTCCGGCACGCGTACGTTGCTCTCCAAAAGCGCCTCTATGGCGCCCAGCGCGGTCTCGTCGTTGGCGGTTACCAGCGCGTCGAACTCAACGCCGCGTTTGAGGAGGTCAAGCGTGGCTTTGTAGCCGCCGTTCCGCGAAAAGTCGCCGGTGGCAATACGCTCCTCCGAGCACGCTATGCCGAGCTCTTTCAGGTACTTTCTGAAAAAATCGAGACGCTGGTCGGCGTCTAAGTTGCCCTTGGGACCGCTGATAAAAGCGAACTTCTTGCAATCGTGCGAATGCGCCAGATGCGAGATAAGCCCCTTCATGCCCGACGAGTTGTCAACAATCACGGCGGGGATGTGTTCGAGCGCCGGAGCGAGCGAAACGGTGGGTAACGCGCTGAAGCGCTCCATGAACTTGGCGAACTCCATCTCGGAGATGAAGTTGTTGAGCGTTCCCGATATTATGACGCCGTCGAACTTCGATGTGTCGATGTGGTTGTATATGACGTTGCGCTGTACCTCGTAGGGATTTTGCGGCGATATGCGCAACGCCCCGCCGGCAAAGCAAACGACGTTGCAACCGTTCTCCTTGGCGCAGTCGACTATGCCGGGCCACAGAGAGGCGTAGTATAGGCCCGCAACGCCTTCAAGCAATAGACAAATATTCTTCATCGTATATCAGCCTTTAGCCCATGGTCACGTTGACTTCGTGCGTTTTCCCGTCCGTGAAAGCCTGAACGACGGGGTTGTCAAGCGCTTTTCCGTCAACAGATATTGATTTTACGCCCCGGCTGACGCGCCCCGGATTCTCCACGTTTATCACGTAGCGGCACCCGCGGAAACTGCGTTCCACGGAGAAGCGCTTCCAGTCGGAGGGGACACACGGGTCGACCAGGAGGCCGTCCATCTGCGGGCGAAGCCCCATGATATAGCGGCTCGCCGCCTGGTATGTCCACGACGACGTCCCGGATAGCCAGCTGTTACGCGCAAGACCGAAGAGCGGGTGCTCGTCGCCCAAAATGTTCTGCGGATAGACGTAAGGCTCGCACTCGTACTCGTCGATTATATCATTCTTGGTAGCCGGATTGATTTGGTTGTAGTACTCGTAGGCGCGGTTGCCGTCGCCCATGACCGCCTCGGCAATCATCATCCACGGGTTGGTGTGGAGGAATATGCCGCCGTTCTCCTTGGCTCCCGGCGGATAGGTGGTTATGCCGCCCTTGGACGGGTCGTAACCGTTGAAGCCGGGCGTGGAGAGCTTGAGTCCCTTCTTCGTGTTGAGCATCTTGCGGGCGGAGTTTAGCGCCGTGCGCCCGTGCTCCTCGGTGGCAAGCTCCGCGAGCACCGGCCACGCCTGCGTGTACAGGTATATCTTGCCGTCGCCGTTACTGTTTGACCCCAGCGGCGTTCCGTCGGCGTTGTAGTAGCTCACGTACCACTCGCCGTCCCACGCCCGCTCGTTGAGGTGCTTCTTCATAACCGCGTGGTCGGCTTTATAGGTCTCGGACCTGTCCTTGTGTCCGAGGAACGTTTCTATGTCGACCATTTCGAGCAACGCGCGGCTGTAGAGGCACGTGTTGAAGACAGACTCCGCGCCGGTAGGCAGGTTCACGCAGTCGTTCCAGTCCGCAAAGCCCAAAAGGGGCAATCCGTGGTTGCCCATATTCTCCTTGGTAAATTGCAACGCCCGCGCCAAATGGTCGTAGACGCTGCCCGACTCCACTGGCGCCCCCCAGGCGTCTTTTTCGTAGTACGAGACAGATTCGTTCAGGAATGCGCTGTCGCCCGTCTCCTTTATGTATGTGCCCACGGCCAGCACTATCCACAGATGGTCGTCGCCGTAATACTGCGGACGGTCGGGTATCTCATGGGCGTCGCCGTTGGTCGCCTCCATGCTCATGGGGTTGAACTGGTGCATGGCCGAGCCGTCCGTCTTCTGTACGGAGAGCAGTTTGACAATGAGTTCTTTGGCCTTGTCCGGCATATGGGAGACGACGCCCATCACATCCTGCGAGCTGTCGCGGAAGCCCAACCCGCGAGTACCCATGCCGAGTTGGTAGTAGGACAGGTAGCGTGACCAGTAGTAGGTGGTAAAGCATTGACGCGGGTTGTGCACATTGACCATGCTGTTGAACGCCGGGTCGGGCGTGTCGACCTGCAAGGCGGTCAGGTACTTCTCCCAAAACGCCTTCAGCGAGTCGAAGGCCTTATCGACTTCGTCGGGGTTGCGGAAGCGCTCTATCTCCGGCTGAGCGACGGCCAAGCTGTCTTTTTGACCGAGCTGGGTGATGATGCGTTTGCTCTCGCCCGGCTTGAGCGTACCCAGCCGGTGCATCAGCGCGGCGATGTTGTCGCCCCTGTGGACTTCGTTGTTCCCGAGTTCATCGGTTTTCAGGGCGCATGGCGCCGCCCACGTGCCGTACTCGTTGTCCCCCAAAAACACCCGGCGGTCGGTCTCAAAGGAGGAGGAGGCGGCGTTGGAGGTGAAGTAGTTGACCTTTATATCGCGGAACATAAACGGGTATTGGACGAGCGTCCGCACCCCGCTGCTGTTTGTGAAGCAGCGCGACTGCATGGTCTGCGGCACCCAGTCGGCGTTTGTGAACTGTTTGACCGCGTCGGGATGCGTATACTCAAGCACCGGAATGACGTCGATTTCGAGCGGCGAGCCGGAGAGGTTAGTCACGCGGATGTCGCGAAGCTCGACCTGAGCGTCCTGCGGGATGAAGACAGTGCACTCGGTTTTGACGCCGTAGAAGACGGATACGATTTTGTTGTACCCCAGCCCCACGCGGCATTCAAAGGAGTCGTACCCGTCGAGCGTGGGCACGAAGAAAGGCGAAAAAGCCTTGTAGCCGCCGTCTTTCTTTATCCGAATGTAGAGCGTTTCGCCCTTGAAGTCGGATGAGGGCATCTGCTGTATGTACTTTGTGATGCGGTTGAGCGACGGGTCGCCCTTACAGATGAGCGCACCGCCGGTATGGTCAACAAACCCGCCGAAAGACAGGTTGCCGATATAGTTTATCCATTTCACGGGGGTCTTGGGGTTTGTTATGACGTACTCCCGCGTTTCGTCGACAAAATCGCCGTACTTCATCTTGTTGAGTCCTTTTTTGAGGGGTTAGCGTAAAAATGTCAGTGTAAATACATGAACAGCGTTCACCGGCAACGAAAAATCAGGCTATCTTTACTTATTATTATGGAACTGATATAAACGGGTCTCCCCCCGGCCCCGTATAAACCAATCCTGCCCAACCTAATATATTAATATAAATATCCGCGTCGCGGAAAGTACAAATTTTTAATTTTTACGGAAAAAGCTCCGCGGCGCCCCCGAAGGAAGACGTAAGGCGAACCGCCCAAATGTCGGTGGAAGATATGGAACGTAACCGTGAGACGGTACGGGCGTTATTCGTGGAAACCATGCCGTATTAATCGGTACCCGTCCTGTTGATGAAATTGATATCCGGCGGACGCGGCTTCGCGGATAAAATTGACTCTTTGACGTGCCGGAATATATATTATCAGTATGCAATCCCACAGATTGACGGACGATATTGACCCAAAAGCGGCGTGGAAAACCTCACCAAACAGAAAGGTATCCGTAAGATGGAACACGAAACCGGAACGTTCACCGACAGCCGGGACGGGAAGGCGTACAGGACGGAGAAAATCGGACGCTATACGTGGCTGGCCGAAAACTTGAGCTACAGGACGGACGAGGGCTCATGGTGCTACGACGACGACGAGGCCAACGCCGACAAATGGGGCAGGCTGTACACATGGGACGCTGCGGTGGCGGCTTGCCCTAAGGGTTGGCATCTGCCCACCTTCGGGGAGTGGAAGAATTTGATAATGAGAACGAATTCCGCCGCCCCGCTGAAAGCCAAAAGCGGATGGGGCGAGCACGGCAACGGTACCGACTATTACAGGTTTTCGGCGCTGCCCGGCGGCAAATACGATTGCTCCGGCAAGGGTTTCCACGGCGCCGGGATGTGCGGCGGCTGGTGGACAAACAAAGAGTCAAAACACTCGGACAACGCGGCCTCCATAGTCATAAGCGATTACAGCGGCGATAATAAGGAGGCGAATTTATACTACGAAAATAAAGGCTGCGGGCTTTCGGTTCGCTGTGTAAAAGATGAAATTAAGGCGGGTTTCCAAAAGGTTTTCACTGCTATCCCGTAGAAAAAAAAGCGCTCGTGGAATTGTTAATAATTGGAATTGCGGAAAGTCCCGATAGGGACGTTACTCTATTAACCGGCGGTTTTAACCTGCGGGTCAACGGCTATCACGTGTTACGTTGATTTTAGGTATCAGGGGACAGGCGCTTCAACCGCCCGGAACCTTTTTTTAATATTTTTTTATTTTTATTGACTTTTGAAACCTCATATATCATTTTAAGTATACGATGACCGCCATCAGCCGGGAACCGGATGGGTTGCGGATTTGCGGCTTTCGGGGGGAAACATTAGGGCGGACGGCACTATTGTTGCACCCGTAAAAAATTTGGGAAAGACTGGGTACTATGGCAGTAACTTGGGATTTGGCTGGATTGGCGGTAGCGGCTGGAGCGGTATCTATGGCTATATCCTTATTCTTATGTGTTTGCAAGGCGCGTATTTTTAATACGCGGCGTGTTTTGCTTTTGTCACCTCCCCCCCCCCCCCACACACACACGTTCGTTCAACGTCTCATTAATCAGGTACGGCGGGCGAACACACCGGTGGCTTTGCCGCCTAGCCGCCCCTACGAATCTTGCATTAATTCAATTTATCGTATATCAATACATTTTTTCATTAACCCTGCATGGCGGACGGACATTGTTCGCCCCTACAAATTTCGGTATTACCAAAACTACCCTATATCACCATATTCAAAGGAGTTTTCTTATGAAGTTGCGTTCGAGGCCGGTTCGCGGTCGTGGGCTGTTGTTTGCGGCGTTGGTTGGCGCGGTTTGTCTGGCGGGGTGCGGCGGCGAAGGTAATCCGTCGTCCGGCAATGGTAACGGTGACAATAACAACGGCGGGAATATCAACGGCGGCGGGGGCGGTTCCGGTGAGTATGTGGAGTTGGGCGGGTTGAAGTGGATGAAGAAGAATTTGAATGTGGAGACGGCGAATTCATACTGTTATAATAATAGTCCAGACAGTTGCGCGAGGTATGGGAGGTTATATACGTGGAGTGCGGCAATGACGGTTTGTCCATCGGGTTGGCGGTTGCCGTCCAGGGTTGAGTGGGGTGAATTGGCAAAGGCCGCCGGCGGTACTGGAGATTACGGTGCAAGCGGTACGGCTGGTACAAAATTGAAATCGACAGGCGGTTGGTACAATAACGGTAATGGGACGGATGCGTACGGATTTACGGCTCTGCCGGGCGGTGACCGGTTCTCCGGTGGCAGTTTCACCAGTGCCGGCTACGGCGGCAGCTGGTGGGCGGCCACGGAGTACGGGAGCGGCGACGCGTACTACCGGTACGTGTACTACCTCAACGACTACGTGTACGAAGGCTACCTCAGCAAGGACGACGCGTTTTCTGTTCGTTGCGTTAGGGACTGACACGGAGGGATGAGCGCCTTGCGACCGCTCCCTTATTTTTTTTCCGCGCCTGTGCCATCAATTATTTTACATAAAAAAATTGACTTTGCAGGTTCCATATAGTATATTGTAGATAAGGGGGGAAGTTCGCGCCAATGTCCAGGATTCCGCTCGACGCCGACATACTGCCGCCGTCCAACGACCATATCTTCAAGGCAATACTGACGCATCCGAACGCCAAGCGCGTTCGGATGG
>JAITCM010000005.1 GCA_031283085.1 Chitinispirillales bacterium
GGTCGATTTAGATGGTTGAAAACTGCGGGGTGGGTGGGTGGTGGGGTGGGGGGGGGGGGGGGGGGGTATTGCCGGGCATGGCTGCCGCCATAGCCGACGCCGTTGTAGGGGCGGGGTTAGCCCGCCCCCGCGCCCGTGCCGAAAGCGCGGCAATTATTGTTATTGATACGAGGATGGCCAAGGCCATTTCCATAATAATCCCCTATTCTATTCGGCAACGAGAAACCGCCGGTGGGCCAAGCCGGCATATCATAAACTTTATATTACGCTCCCCTACCGGGTTACTCCTGTTTTCTATAAAATATAGGTTACGGTGGGTTCCAATGTCAAGGGGCGGGTAAAAAAACTTTTGGGGGATGGACGGCCCATCAATTATATTTAAGACAATATATAGTGTTTTGCCGGAAAAAATCACCCCGAAAGGATTGCCGAAAACCATGTCCATCAAAATATTTTTAGACGAATCCGAAATCCCGCGCCAGTGGTACAACCTTGCCGCCGACCTGCCGCCCACTCCCCCACCCCTCGGGCCGGATGGCAAACCGCTCACCCCGGACGCGCTCTCGCGCATCTTCCCGATGAACCTCATTGAGCAGGAGGTGAGTACGCAGAGGTGGATTGACATACCGGAGGAGATTATCGACATACTCTATCGGTGGAGGCCGTCCCCGTTGCGGCGGGCGGTGTTCCTTGAAAAGGCGCTTGGTACGCCGGCTAAAATCTTTTACAAGGACGAGAGCCTGTCCCCCGCCGGGAGCCACAAGCCCAACAGCGCGGTGCCGCAGGTGTGGTACAACAAACGGGCCGGGACGAAAACGCTAACCACGGAGACCGGCGCCGGTCAGTGGGGCTGCGCCCTCTCCTTCGCCTGCTCCCTCCTCGGACTTACCTGCAAGGTTTACATGGTGCGAATCAGCTTCGACCAAAAGCCGTTCCGCAAAACCTTGATGGAGGCGTGGGGCGGAAAGTGCGTGGCCAGCCCAAGCAACGAGACCGAATCAGGGCGCAAGTATTTGGCGAAAGACCCGAATATGCCCGGCAGCCTCGGCATCGCGATAAGCGAGGCGGTCGAGGAAGCCGTGGCGGACGCTTCCGGCTCGACGAAATACACGTTAGGCAGCGTTCTAAACCACGTAATGCTGCACCAGACGATAATCGGGCTCGAGGCGAAAAAGCAACTCGCGAAAGCCGGGATAAAGAAGCCCGACGTGGTAATAGCCTGCGCCGGCGGGGGGTCAAACTTTTCCGGGTTGGCTTTCCCATTCATACAGGACAAAATAAACGGCGAAAACATTGACATCATCCCGGTGGAACCCGCATCCTGCCCAACGCTGACGCGCGGAATTTACACTTACGACTTCGGCGACGCGGCTGGGCTTACCCCCATGCTGCCCATGCACACGCTCGGCCACAACTTCATGCCCGCCCCCATCCACGCCGGCGGCCTTCGCTACCACGGTATGTCCCCGCTCGTGTCGCAGGCGGTAAACTGCGGCCTCGCGAAACCCATCGCGCTCCCGCAGACAGAGAGCTACGGCGCCGCCCTAATGTGGGCGCGCACCGAGGGCTTCGTAATCGCCCCCGAATCGAGCCACGCGGTCGCCGCGGCCATCCGCGAGGCGAATAAAGCCAAAGAAGAAGGCAAAGAAAAGGTGATACTGATGAACGTAAGCGGACATGGCCTGATGGACTTGGCCGGATACTCAAAATTCCTGAACGGCGAACTCACCGACTACTCGCTCCCCCAAGAGGAGATTGACAGGGCGGAGAAAGAACTGGACGGGCTGCCGAAGATACCGCCGGGGCGGTGAGAGCGTTGGCGGGGGGATTGCTACGAAAAGCGCTATGAAACTTTTTTGCCGAAAAGTTATGCCCATGCATTATATTATACCAAAGGGAGGCGGTACGCCGATAACGTACTAACCGTCCATCGGTCTAAAGGGGAATATGGATACAGCGATAAGAGCTGAATTGGACAAACTCACGGAACTTATAGTCAACGCGGTTCCGGTGGAGCAAATTTTTCTTTTTCGGCTCCTACGCATACGGAACCCCGAGTGAACGCTCCGATATTGACCTGTACGTGGTTTTAAGGGACGATATCCCGCTAAGGGATATTGACGCCGGGGTGGAGATTCGGACGGCCATCCTTCGCAAAAAATCGATGCCGGTGGACATTGTCGCCAAAAAAAAGCGTGATTTTTTGGCCCGGCTTGACGACATTACACTGGAGCGAAAAGTTGTTATGGACGGGGTGCGAATTTATGGGTAAGCAGACAAACGCCCCCGAAGAATGGCGGTTACTCGCGGAATAAGCCTGTCCGATACGGCGGATATGCGCCTTGTCTTAGAACACACAAAGAAAATCAGGGCGTTTTTAGAAAAGGAAACCCCGGCGTTGTTTCAAGTTATCCCCACATTGCCTATATAGGGGAGACCGGCTAACGGCCTCCCCACATCACCATAATACATAAAAATAGGTTATGGCCGGTTTCAAAGTCAAGGAGCGCAAAAAAATTTTGACTTTCCGCCCGCGTTCTTTTATTTTCAATTATGTTTATGGATATGAAACCGCTCAACGACGCAAAAACGCCCTGGCTACTCCCCTTTCTGATATGGTTGGTTGTCTCCATACTCGGCAAGACTTGGCGGTTCCGCGTCGTTTCCCCGCCGTCCGTGGACATATTTGACGTGGGCGCGGCACCTAAGGTTTACTGTTTTTGGCACGCAAACCTGCTTGTAGTCTCTTACCTGTTCCGAAATACGGGGAAGGCGGCCATCGTTTCCAAGAGCCGGGACGGGCTGATTGCGGCGGGGGTGGCGGCGCGGTTGGGGCACGCGGTGGTCTTTGGGTCATCGGGGCGCGGCGGGGTTGGGGCGTTGCGGGAGGGGGCGCGGGCGCTGCGGGAGGGGCGGTCTTTGGGGATTACGCCGGACGGGCCCAAGGGGCCGCGTGAAGTTGCCAAGCCCGGGGCGGCGCAGGTCGCCATCCTCGGCAGGGCGTCGGCCGTAACCATAAAGGTTGACACGAAGAGCGCCTGGCGGCTGAAATCATGGGACAGGTTTATGATTCCGTACCCTTTCGCTATAATCAACGTGGTTCTGAGTGAGCCGATAGAGCCGATTGAGGGTGAAGCCGGCAGTATGGATACCGCTAATAACGCCGGCGGTATCAGTAGCGTTAGCGGCGGCGGACGACATACCGCCATGACCAAATCAATTCAGGATAGTCTGACATGATTATCACAGAGTGGCCTAAGGACACGTATGTCCTTGTGCCGTCGTACAAATCGCTCGGCCTGTTGAGACCGTTTATCAAGTCGTTGGCGGAGACCGTTCCCAAGGAGTACATCTGCGTTGTGGACGACGCTTCCGGCGATGGGACGTATGAATTTTGCATTGATTTCGGCGTAGATTGTGTCCGCCACAGCAGGAACCGGGGCAAGGGCGCGGCGCTCAGAACGGGATTTTCGCACCTAATCAGTACAAAAGGTGTTGGTATTGATACGTGGATTGGCTTACGCCGAGATAAACAAGTTGCGAGTCAAGCCCACAATGACGAAATTGCCCACGATACCGATACATCAACGTCAAAAAGATGCAAGTGGATACTGACAATGGATGCCGACGGCCAGCACTCCCCCACCGACATCCCCCGTTTCCTCGCCGAGTCAAAAAAAAATCCGGCGTCCGGCATCTGTATCGGCGTTCGAGATATGCGTCCGCTTTCGATGCCCCCGGCCCGGATTCTCTCTAACCGGCTGACTTCGCTTATCCTCTCTCTCCTCACGGGGCGGCGTATTGCGGACAGCCAGTGCGGGTATCGTCTCTATCCGGCGGAGTTCATAAAATCAATACAAATTGAATACAATCGTTTCCAAGCGGAATCGGAGTTGATACAAAAAGCCGCCGCGAAACATTTTCCTATTCGTTTTACGGATGTGCAGACATTATATTTAAAGGGTGGTTCAAGCCACATATCGCACCTCTTAGACACGCTACGCTGGATTGCGGCGGTGGGGCGCGTTTGGTTCAAGTTAACTTTTACTGACGGAAGGCGTGATTTTTAGCGGATGAATACATCTATGTTGGACCCGAGTTTATCGGGCGAACTCCTTATCGGCAAGCTGCGCGGCAGCGGCGTAAAGGACGAGCGTGTGCTGGAGGCTTTCCGCAAAGTTCCGCGGCACCTCTTTGTCGACAATCCTGTGCAGGCTTACGACGACATGGCGCTCTCCATAGGGTACGGCCAGACAATCAGCCAGCCCTCGCTCGTGGCGCAGATGACGGAACTTTTGAGCCTCGGCAAAGACCAGAAAATCCTTGAAATCGGCACTGGGTCGGGCTTCCAGACGGCGATACTGTCGCAGTTTTCGCGGCGCGTCTTCACGATAGAGCGCCACAAGGAGCTCGGCGACAGGGCGCGGCTGCGTCTGCGGGAGATGGGCTACGCCAACGTTACCTTCAAGGTGGGCGACGGCACGTGCGGGTGGGCGCAGTACAGCCCGTTCGACAGGATAATAGTGACCGCGGGCGCGCCGGTCACGCCGGAATCCCTGTCCAACCAATTGGCCGTAGGCGGTATAATGGTCATTCCCACCGGCGGCAAGGCGATGCAGGAGCTCATGGTCTACAAAAAGACGGAAAACGGGCTGGAGTCGCGGTCAGAGGGGGCGGTGGTCTTTGTGCCGCTTATCGGTCAGCATGGGTGGAAAGAGTGAAAAGACAGTGGTCGGTTACAAGTTTCAAGTTACAAGATAAAAGAAAAAACAGAAAGGATTGACAAAAATGTTCGTGTGGGTCAAAGAGATATTCTCCGGCTTCGTGGTAGGCATAGCCAATATCATTCCCGGTGTGTCGGGCGGCACGCTGTTATTCCTGTTGGGATTATACGAAAGGACTATCAACGCGATAAACAACGTCAAGCCGAGCGCCCTGCTGACGCTGTTGCGCGGGTCGCGTGGAAAAACGCGGGTATCGGGGCTTCGCCGCAATACCTTTATGGATGAAGCTAACGTTTTGGGTTTCCCGTTTTTGGCGCGGCTGCTCATCGGCGCCGGCGCGGCCATACTGTTTCTGTCCGGTTTGATGAAATATTTGTTGGACAAACATTTTTCGAACACTTTCGCTTTCTTCTTCGGCCTGATAGCCGTCTCCACCGTCCTGTCAATAAAGATGCTAAACAAGGTGAAGCCGTTCCTCATTGTCCATTTTTTAATCGGCGCGGCGATTACGGTGGGCGTGACGTTGGCGGTTAACCCTGCGGACAATGTGCAAAAAAAGTCGAACTATTACGAATCGGTCATCAAGGATAACGGCAAAGGCGGGCAATCATCAACTAAATCTGTTGACAATAAAGGTTCGTCAGCCGTATCGGCAAAAAAGGGCGATTCGGGCCACGCCGCGCCGTCCCAACGTTTTAAGTACGCCGGGCGCTACACCCCCAAAGAGATGGCCTTCGGCGCCCTGGCCGGCGCCATAGCCATCTCCGCGATGATACTGCCCGGGCTGAGCGGGTCGCTGGTGTTGATACTGCTTGGGCAATACTACGAGATAATCTCGGCGATTTCAGGTCTAAAATCCCTGCAACTCGACTACATCGCCTTTTTGACCGCCGTGGGGATGGGGATGCTCTTCGGCATATTGGCTTTCGCCCGCGTAATCAAGTTCGTATTCGAGCGCTTCTATAACGGCACGATTGCCGTGCTTATAGGCCTGACGGCGGGTTCGCTGTACGCCCTTTGGCCGTTCAAAAAGTTCGTAGAGATGGAATTATACACCAAAGGCGCGGACGGAATAACGCTTGTCAAGGACGCGGTAGTGCAGACAAACGCCAACATCCTGCCACCAAATACGCAATTAATCCTCCCCGCGTTGCTGTTTTGCGCGTTAGGCGTTGGGATAATGATTGTTTTGGACAGGTACGGGGCGGAGAAAACGTAATCAGCACTGCCAAACAAACGCCATCAGCATAGCGGCCACAACCGCCACGCCGACGACCATCTTCCAGTCAACGCGAAAGCCACGCTTACCGCCGGTGCCGCCGCCCAGCTCGCGTTTTACGGTTTCCTCGTAGTCGTCCTCGTCAAACGGCAGGTCGATTCCATCCAAATAGGTGCTCTGCGACCACCCGGTATTCTCGTCGGAACCGCACTCGCGGCACACACGGGCGTTTGCCGGCAACTCCGCGCCGCAGTTGGGGCACACGAAATACGCGTCGTTTCTTTTTTCTTTTTTCATAAATGCGCATTACCCATCAGTAATTTTTCAAAATGTCATGGTGCCCGATGTTGAGCAAAAGAATAATTTTGCCGTTCTCGAACCGCCATATAAGGCGAATGTCCATATTGACGCTGCTCTCGTAACGTCCGGATTTGCCCTTTAATTTTTTGGTTCTTAGCGACGGGTAAAACGGGTCGTCTTCTAAGTATATCAATTTTGGCCATGACTAAATCCTGTTCGGCTACGGTTAATTTTCCGAACGCCCGCCAAAACTTCTTCGTGCGAGTGATAATGTAGTTAGCGGCCATTTATTTGGTTTTTCTCATCCGCATGACCTCGGCTCTAAACTCCGCGGCCGTCATTGGGACTAACTCCCCCGACGCAAGTTGCGCCACGGCTTCCGCCTCAATTATATCCAATTCCCGAAGGAACGCTTCGGGATACTCCACCTCCGGCAACTGGTCCAATTTCGCCCTTATCTCGTCATCGGTGAGATTGTCCAAGTCTTCCGTCGGCACGTACGGCGGCTCCGCCGAAACCGCCGTAGAATGCTCTTTTTCCGCAGTAAGCATTATAGCCCCCTTTTTGTGGGTAAAAACCGGCAATTATTAAAATAATATCTTCCGCCCGCCGTGTCAATTTTTTGCAAAAACACGGGCGGCGGCTTGACGCCCCAACATTCCATTAATTATCTTTCCTATAGACCGACCATGTTCCCGACAACCGCCATAACCGCCGCCGCGGCGCTTGCCGCCGCTCCCCTGCTCGCCGGAGCCGTCGCGACCGCTTTTACGCCGTTGCTGCAAAAGCGGCGGCGTGTTGCCGGGCTATTGTTCCACTCCGTTGCCGATAAACCAGGTCTGAACCTCACCGGCATACCGAAAAATACATTCGGGGAGGTGCTTGATTGCCTGAAAAATAACAATATCGCCGCCATCACACTATCACAACACGCGGCGTTGCCATCTATCCATAGAACGGCAACGGCTATAACATTTGACGACGGACTGTGCTCCTTCTACGACGGCGCTTTCCCCATGCTCGAAGAATGCGGCGTCAAGTCCACCGTCTTCCAAGTCGCCGGATTTGTCGGCAAAAAAGGCGACTGGGACGTTATCGGCAAGAAGCGGCATTTGACGGCGGGGATGCTTAGGGAGATAGCCGGCCACGGGCACGAGATAGGGAGCCACTCGCTTACTCACGCTAATTTGGTCTGGCTAAAC
>JAITCM010000006.1 GCA_031283085.1 Chitinispirillales bacterium
GGGGATTTCATACTTTTGAGGGCTTTTCTTCGATGATTTACCTTGTAGCCGGAAAATTACAACTGGCGGTTCCGTTGCCGTTTTAAAAAGAACTTTTCAACGAATTTGGGAGTAGAGCCAAAAACATTTACACAAAATTTGAAACTGTCTCCAATAAATCGCGCCCCCGCAAATCCGTTATTTGAAATGGTCCCAGCTTTTCATCCGTAACTCTTCCGTATTCCCGTCGGCGCCGCGTATCAACACATCTCGCGTTTCGGAGGTGAAATGGCCGAGGCGCGTTATGTTCGGCCTGCTCTTCGCGATGTTATCGACATCAACGCAAATACCGCGCGGTTCAACCGACGGGTCGCAGGCGAACAATAACTCGTACTCCTCTCCGCCGTGATAGAACCATTCCCGAAAATCCGTTTGCAGTTCATCGGCTAAGCCCATCATAATTCGCGGGACGCTCTTTTCCGCGTCCGCGTCAAAGATAAAGCCTAAATTATTATCGAAGCACAGCGTGGCGACATCTTTTGACAGCCCGTCGGACAGGTCCATCATGGCGTGTACAAACGGGGCGGCGGCCAGCGCCAAACCCTCGTCGACGGCGGGCTGTGGGGTTATATGGGCTTCGACGAAGCGGTTATACCGCGGCGGGACGCCCCCCCTGCCCCACCGCGTCAGGGCAGCTAAGCCGGCCGCGCTTTCGCCGGGAAGGCCGGTGACCCAAAGCGCGTCGCCGTCGATTACGCCGGTACGCTTGAGCAGCCTGCGTCCGGGCGGCGCGGAACCGATGAGCGTAATACCGATTGTCCAAACACCGCCGCCGGAGAGGTCGCCGCCGACGAGCGGAAAGTTCCAACGCCGGCAGGCTTTGGAGAAACCGGCGTAGATTTGTTCGATTGCGCCGTTGATATCGTCGATGCCGGCATTGTTAACGCCGCGTTTGGGAAAGACTAACTGTACGACCGCCCCATCCGGCTTAGCCCCCATCGCCGCGCAGTCGCTCAGGTTTGACGCCATCGCCCTATAGCCTGTCTCCTCAAACGTCGTCGTATCCGTAGAGAAGTGTACGTTTTCAACCGACACGTCCGCGGTAATAATGAGCCTTTCGCCGGCGGTTCGATTGACACGTATCGCGGCGTCGTCGCCTATCATTACCTCATATTGGGATGAATGGCGATTAACGGGCGGCAATACGGCCTGAATGCGGCGGATTAATTCATATTCTTTGGATGGAAATTTGTTCATAAATAACATTCTACCAAGCGGCGCACCCCTAACGGGGTGCGTCCCAAAAAACGTTACGCTAACATCAAAACCAAGACCACACCAACAATAAAAATGCCCTTTCCCACCATAATTCCTGAAGAGCCAACATAATAAAGACCGCTTTTAATCCTGCTTCATCCGCAACATCAATCGCACCTGGTCGGCGGGAATATGGTATTTTCGTGAAATTTCCACGTCGCTCATGCCGCTTTTCGCGTCCGCGGCGACCGAGTCGCGGAAGCCGGGGGTGTCCTTTTGGGGGACGTTTGCGCCCCTTGCCCTGGTCGACGGGGACGAGTCCGCCGCATTGGCTATCAGGGGCGACGGGGCGGGCGGCGGAGGCGGTTCCGCAGGCTGGGGCGGTGGGGGCGGCGGCTGCGGCTGCGGTTGCGATTGTTGGGCCGCGACGCGCAGGTCTTTCATCAGCGACTCCAGCGCCGGCGGTACCGGCGGCGGGGGCATTTGTCCGGCGACCTCCGGCAAACCTCTATTGTTGTACGTTGACCCGTCCGCGGACTTGTGGACGGCGTCGGGGAAGGTCGGCAGCGTTTTGGCGGGCGCGAGGTTTATCTGCTTAGGCGCGGGGAGCGCGGCGGACTTTTTCTTCCCTTTGCGCCTGCCGGCCAGGATGCCTATAAAGAGCAGCAGGCCGGAGAGGACGGCGACTACCCCGGTGCCGACTATGACCCAGTCGAAGAGGCCGGCGGGCTTGAACGAGATTGCCGACTCTAAGAACGAGGAGATAGCGGCGCCTGTCGACAGTAAGAACGTACCGGCGGGTGTCCCCCCGTCCGGCTCCGAGGCCGCCGAGGGCGCGTCCGACCGCATCCCTACGAGGGAGTCGCGCAGCGTTGCGCTCGCCGCCTCAAGGTCGTCAATGGGCTTGCCGGAACGCTTGCGAACCTGGGTCTCAACGGCAAGCGAGTCAAGGCGCTGGCGCAATGTCTCACGGCTGTCGGCAATCGCGGGCAGGCCGACGGTCAACACCGCCAATACGATGAGCGCGGCCGCTTTCATTTTATGGTTTTTGTCTCTTGATGATAACCGATACATATATACAAATATACATTATGATACGGCGGGACATTGTATAAAATTCGACGACGATTCTGTTTTTTTTGTTTTTCTTCCCGCAAATATGTATATTAACTAATATATGGGTATTTTGTGTCGGTGTTGATTAAGATAAGAAGGTAAAATCCGTATGATTAGGTATACCGTCTATTTCAACGGCGAGCAGGTAAAAGTCTACGATATCGAGGACCCGGTCATCTTTATCGGGCGGCTGCCGGAGAACCAAATCCCCATCTTCAATATGGGGATATCGCGGCGGCACGTCAAGATTGAGCTGGACGCCTACGGGGCCTACACGCTCACCGACCTGAACTCGCTCAACGGTACGCTCGTCAACGGCAAGAAGGTCAAGAGGGCGACGCTTGTAAACGGCGACAAAATCACCATCGGCAAGTACACTATCGTCTACGAGGATTTGCGGGGAGAGGCGGCGTTGCACCTTGAGACCATCGTCGCGGAGTTCAGGCCGGAGGATATGCAACGTCAGGCGCAGCCACCGTTCACGCCGCCGCAATTCGCGTTACCTCAGGCGGCGCCGTTGCCTCAGGCAATGCCGGCGCCGCAACATCCGCTTCCTGTGATGCCGGCGCCCCAAGCCACGCCGGCGCCGCAAGCGATGCCGACATTCCAGGCCGCGCCGGTTCCGGGCGCCCAGACAGACGATGAGGCGCTCTCCGGCGCCGTTCTCATAGAAACCGCCGGACACGTAGTCTACAAGCTCGACCACGAATACCTCACAATAGGCACGGCCGAGTCCGACGACATTTACGCCGCCGGCTTCATGGTCAACAAAGGCTTCGCCACCATAGAAAAACGCGACGGCGGCTTCTACATAACCGTCCAAAAGATGATGGCTAAGATAAAGGTCAACGGCAAGAGCGTAAGAACACACAGACTGGAACACCGGGACAGAATCGAGATCGGCTCGAACACGTTCCGATTCATGGAAAACGGATAGCCCCAAATGAGGTTCGCATTCATCTCCGACATACACGCAAACCTCGAGGCACTCGAGGCCGTATTGGCGGACATAGCCAAAAAAGATGTGGACGAAATCCTCTGCCTCGGCGACGTGGTCGGCTACGGCGCCAACCCCAACGAATGCGCGGATATCATCGCCAAACGCTGCAAAAGCGTACTTCTCGGAAACCACGACGCCGTGGCGACAAACCTGCTTACCACGCAGCACTTCAACGTCCACGCCAAAATCGCCATAGAGTGGACCACGCAAACCCTGACGAACTCAAACAAATCGTTCTTAGCCGCGCTGCCCGTCTCAAAGACAACAGACCTAATCACAATGGCCCACTCCACCCCCTACGAACCGGGGATGTGGTACTACATAACATCGCTGGAAGAGGCCGCGTTCAACTTCCAATTCTTCGAAACAAAAATCTGTCTCGTCGGCCATACCCACATACCCATGATAATCGTACTGGACAACGAAGAAATCTACGTCCATCCGGAAAAACAGATATCTTATAAGGAGCGTGAAGACAGAAGATTGCTGATAAACATAGGCAGCGTGGGCCAGCCCAGGGACAGAAACCCGGACAGCTCTTATGGAATTTTGGATACCGACGAGAAGTCATTCTGCCTGCATCGGATACCGTATGATATTCTTAAGGCGCAATCCAAGATGAAGAAAATAAAAATGCCGGATTTCTTAGTTAATCGTTTGGCGGAGGGGCGTTGACGTTGCCGGAGGCGCGATAAATCGCGCCCCCGTACCCAAATCAAAATCAATCCAAATAAAACTTCTCTAAATTACTGACAACCTTAGCGCTCCCGTACAGCTCCCTAAACCACTCTCCATAAGCCGACTGCATCCCCTGCATCCTTATCATATCCGCCGCCTGCCTCGCCTGAGGGTTGTTTACCGGGTCAAACGATACGGGTTCATTCCTCTTTATGGTGCGGACGAAGCCGTATCCGAGCTTATCCGCTACGAGGCCGGATACCGCGCCCTCCGGTAAGTTGAAAGCGACCGCGGCGGTCTTTGAGGCCGCGCCCAACTGCGGTATGTAACCGCCGGGCGTCTGGTCTTCGACCAGGCCGGTCACTATTTTACTGTCGCTGTCCCGTATCTCCTGAAGCGTCGCGCCGTTCCTCACCTTTTCCAACACTGTGGCCGCGTATGCCTTCGCCTCTTTCATCGCCAGCGTGTCCCTTATAGCATCCACTATGAGATCGCGCACCGCGGAGAGCGGTTGAAGGCCCTTCTTCGCCTTCTCTTTGAGGCCCAGCACATAGAAAGCCTCCGAATTGTCAAGCACGTCCGATATTTCGCCGGCCTTTCGGCTGAAAGCGAACACGCCGGCGCCGGACAGATAGCCGATTTTGGGCGGCATATCACCCCTCTTGAACAGCCCGGTCGAGTCGAGCGCGCCCGGCGCCTCTTCCGCCGTGCCGGCCACGGCACCCTTATTCGTCATCGCCATCTTCACCCGCTCCACATTGTCGGAGAGGGCGCCGAGCGTCTCGTCGGAGGGTTTGTCCTTTACCAAAATATGGCGCGCCCTCACCCTGAATTCGCCTGTGGCACTGTCGGGCTCGCTTCGCTCCTCAAGTTTTATTATATGGTAGCCGAAGAACGTCCTGACCGGGTCGGATATCTCCCCCGGCTTCAAGGCAAACGCCGCAGCCTCAAACTCCGGCACCATCGCGCCCTTGCCGAACCAGCCCAAGTCGCCGTCGTTCTGGGCTGACCCCTCGTCGTCAGACTCAAACTTCGCCTCGTCCTCAAACGTGGATTCCCCCGCCAAAATCTTCCTCTTGAGCTCAAGGAGACTTCCCCTGTTGAACTCCAGGTCGTTCTCCGTGGCGGTCTTGGGAATCCTGACGAAGTACAGGTCGGCCTGTTCGTCGCGGCGGAAGCGGTTCTGGTTGGCCGCGTAGTAGTCGCTTATCATCTTGTCGGTAATCACCGCGCTGTCGTTACGGTGATCACTGCTCTGCACCCTGTAATACTCAAAGCTCGCCATGTCGCTCCTCTGGGCAAACTCGTAGGCCGTCTCCGCCCTGGAGACGAAGACGCCCGCCTTGAGAAGCGCGTCGAGCTTCTGCCCCGGCATCACCTGACCGCTTATCTGCTTCTCCACCTCCGTCATCCACGGATACATGGAGTAGGTCTGGGGCGTGTTGAGCCACTGGACGTACTTAGACGTGTCGAAACGCCCCTCCGTCATAAAGACAAACGCCGTGTCGAGCCCCGGCAACGGATTGCGCTTCAGGTACTCGAAGACCTCGTGGTCGGTGGTCTCAAGCCGCATCGTCTTGATGACCTTGTCGATAAGCGCCCGATTGACCTCCTGATTCCAAACCTGCGCAGGAATCTGCCGGTACTGCATAGGCGGCACCTCGCGCCCGCCCTCCTGCAAACGGAAGCGCTCCATGTTGACCAACTTGTCGAAATACTCTATAGGAATATCCTTACCGTCGATTTTCCCGACCGGAGTCTTACGGCCCTGGCCCATAATGTTCATGCCCCAATCCAAAAAGAGGGTGCCGCCTACGAAAGCCACTATGATTACAATCATAATCATCGGAGCCATTTCACGCATCTTTTTAATCATTTCTTTCTCCTTAAAATCAAATAATTAAAGTCAAACCGTCTTTTTACTTAGCCGGCTTCTTGCCGTCCGGCGCCTTATCGCTCACGCCCTTACTGTCAACGCCTTTGGCCGCCGCCGGCTTCGCCGCCCCCACTTTTAACAGTCTGGTATAAACCGGTTTATCAACAATCAACCTCAACGCCGCGGCCAGCTGTTCGTCGTTGGCCAGCTTTGAGCGATAAACAGACTCGTGGTCCTGACCGAACTCTCTGACTAACAGCGCGTCCCGTATCAATCGCTTTATCTCCGGTTCGCACTGGCGCATCGCCTGCCTGCTGTCTGCGGCCAAAACCGAGTCTACGCGCTCCGACGCCGCCTTTAATTTTCCAAACTCCGCCGCGCTAAGTTTGGGCGGCTCCAAATACGGATTTTTGTTATCTTTCAGAGTGCTGTCCTCGACTATGCCGCTCCTCTTCTTGAACTCGTCGAACTGCGCCTGCGCCAAGCTCTGGAAGGTGAAGTTGACCGAGTCCAGGTGGGCGTAGAACGCTTTCACGGTAGCCTCGTCGGGGGCGTAGTCGGCGGTAATCTTTACGCCGCGCTTCTGGAGTCGCACATACTCTATGTTGGCGAACTGGAAGAACATATCTTTCAGAAGCAACGCCCTCAGCGCCGACGCCGGGATATTGCGGAGCACTACCGTATCGGGGACTATGCCGCCGCCGCCGAAGACTAAGCGCCCGGCGCCTTTGGTGCGGTAGGTCGCGGTATCGGTTTTGGCCCTGTCCTTTTTGGCGTCCTTATCCCTATCCTTTCCTTTGTCCTTGCCCTTATCCTTACCCTTGTCAGGGACAGGGATGCCGCCCTCATCATCGCCCTCCTCGCCCTCTTCATCGTCAACATCCTCGCCGCCGCGCACAAAGTTCTCCGCGCGGTTTATGCAGCGGCCCGACGGCGTATAGTAAAAAGCCATCGTCAGCTTGATGTGGTTGACCGCGTCAATCTGCAAAACGCTCTGCACCGAGCCCTTGCCGAAAGTGGTATCGCCCAGTATGATGCCCCTGTCCCAGTCCTGCACCGCCCCGGAGACGATTTCGGAGGCGCTGGCGGATGACCTGTCCACAAGCACTACGAGCGGCATATCCGCCGGAAGCACCGGGCCGGAGTTTGAGTAGAACTCCTTGTTCTGGTTGCGCACCCGCCCCTTTGTGGAGACGACCAGCGACTTTTTGGGCAAAAACTTCTCGGAGACCTCTATCGCCTGCGGCAACAGCCCCCCCGGATTGTGGCGCAGGTCGAAGACCAGCCCCTTTATATTCTTCTTGAGCAAATCCTTCACCGCCTTCTCGACCTCCGCGCCGGCCTCCTGAGAGAACTGCTGCAGCGTCAGGTAACCTATGCCGCCCTCGAGCACGCCGTAGAAAGGCACCGACTTTATCTGGATGATGTCACGGCGGATGAGGTACTCCTGATCCTGCGCCTCGCCTCTCCTGCGGATGAGCAGCCTGACCTCAGTCCCCGGCTCGCCGCGCAGCTTAGTGAGCGCCTTGTCGGAGGTGTACCCCCGCGTGGAGACGCCGTCTATCCTTATAATCTGGTCGCCCGACTGCAGGCCCGCCCGAAAAGCCGGAGTGCCGGAGAGCGGGGTCATGACGGTGAGAACCTTGTCGCGGATGGAGATGATGATGCCCAGCCCCCCGAACTTGCCCTCCGTCTGCGTCCGCAAATCCTCGTACTCCTTGGCCTCGAAGTAGGAGGTGTGCGGGTCGAGTATCTGCGTCATACCCTTTATGGCGTTGTCGACCAACTCCTTGGAGGGAACCTCCTCCACGTAGTTCTGGTGTATCTTGGCGGCGACGGTCTCCATCCGCTCCACATCGGCGAAGAAGTTGTCCTCCTTGGCGCCGATGGAGTCGACGGAGAGGCCGACGATTACGGCGACTACGAGCAACACGCCGCCCAGGAAGCTCTTCGTTGACTTTTTTTCCATACTTTTTTGCCTTTGCCCTTTTCGTTCGTCTTTATCTTTTATCCGTACCGTATTTAACAATGTTATCAATAATTCAATATCAAAGTTATAAATATATATTATGGGATGGGGCGAATGAAAATAAAAGTCAAAAGAAACTTCAACGTCAAAAGAAAGGTCAAAGACAGAAAGATTTTGACATTGATTCGGCCGCTTTAATTGCCGATAGCAGGCTCTCGCAGGAGGCTTGGCCTTTCCACGCTATGTCGAACGCCGTTCCGTGGCCAACCGATGTCCTGATTATCGGCAGACCTACCGTTATATTTACACCGTGCTCGAAATCCCTTGATTTCAGGGCTACAAAACCGTGGTCGTGCAACATTGACACGACTCCGTTGAACTCACCCTTGAACGCCCGGTTGAAGACTGTGTCGGGGGGCAGAGGGCCGGCGACCTCTATCCCCTCCTCTTTCGCCCTTTTTATCGCCGGAATTATCTCCCTGATTTCTTCGTCGCCGAAAAGCCCGTTCTCCCCGGCGTGGGGATTCAGGCCGGAAACGGCCATCTTAGGCTCCGATATGCCGAGGCCGGAGAGCGACCGGCGCAACAGGCGTATCTGGCGCAAGACACGTTCCCCGGTTATCATCTCTATGGCTTTGCGCAGCGAGACGTGAGTGGTGACGTGGGCTACCGCCACGCCGTCCAGCAGGAACACCATGGAGTAGTCGGCCGTCCCCGTCCTGTCGGCGAATATCTCGGTGTGGCCGGGGTAGCATATACCGGCGAGCTTGAGCGACTCCTTGGATATGGGGCCGGTCACGACGCCGGAGGCCTGGCCGGCCATACACAGCTCTATAGCCCTAACGATGTACGAATACGCCGCCCGCCCGCAGGAAGCGTCGGAGACGCCGCGAGGGAACCGGGGGGCTCCGGGCAAACGCATATCAATGACATTTATGACGGGGGATTCCGCATTTCGACTTCGCTCAATGCCCGTATTTCGACTACGCTCAATGGTAAGGTGGCTGAGCGAAGTCGAAGCCACGACGTTGAACCGCGGCGCCGCCCCGCAGACTTTAGCCGCCTCCGACATCACCGCCGCGTCGCCGACCACGACGATATCCGCCCCAGGCGCCTTGCCGCAAAGCGCCTTGACGGCAATCTCCGGCCCCACGCCGGCGGGGTCGCCCATCGTCAGTAGCAGCGGGAGGTTCTTTTGGTTATCCATGCGTCAATTTAATCGGTCGTTTTTCATTTATACGAAAAGCGAGACAGTTTCAAATAATGACGGCCACCCGCTCTCGCGCCCCTACTTGACCCGCACCTTCACATCCAAAGTCTGCGGGTCGTCCGTGTCCCCTACCGCCGGATATAGCCAGCTCTTCATGTCGAGCACAGCCAAGTCGTCAAAACGCTTAGTTACGACCTTCGCCCCGCGGTACTTCAAATCCGTCACCGCCCCCTCCGGCGACAGCGTCATCCTGATGTCCATGACTTCGGGCACCGCGCGCGGGTCGTAGCGGCGGGACAGCTCGTCTAATACCAGCGGCTTGTAGTACGTTTGTATCAGCGACTCCACCGCCCCGGCCCGAGCGAAAAACGGAACGGCGTTCATGGAACGGGCCAACAGCTTCTTTGACGCCCACGACATACTGGCCGCCGCCGGGCAGGCGGAGAGGGTTATCTTATCCGCTATTTCCAGTAGGCCGCCGTCCGGGAAGAACGCCTTTATGTCGCCGACATACGGCCGGTAATCGCGGCGGTTCACTGTCAACACGGGGCCAGCCGCGCCCGACGATATATGCCCCACCTCCCAAATCTCGTCCGCCTGACTGGCTCCATAGCAGGTGTCGCCCTCGAATATGTACGCCTGCCGTATGGTCCGCGTCTCGCAGTAGTAACCGCCGCTCGGGTCGCCGGAGTACGGGCTCATGTATCCCATGGCGACCTGCGTGAGCGTACGCGGCTCGCCGTCGGGCATACGCACATTCCAAATTTTCACCGTCCACACCATCCCGTTGGCGTTGAGCTCCAAATACTCCCGCTTGGCGACGGGAGAGCTTTGGGCGTCGCCCTCGGCATACGTCCAAAACCCGGCGACAAGCCCCCGCACTTCCTCCGTCCTGACAGAATCAAACTGCTTGAGATTGCGGAAGTTCTCATAGTCGGCGTTGATGAGGCCGGCCAGCTCGGCGGGGAGGCCGGACTTGTTGATGTTCGTTATCAGTATCCAGGAGACAACGAGAAACCCCAGCAGGAGCAGGCCGCTCTTGTAAGACTTGTATTTACGGCGATTTACGTGAGATTGCACGGTTTTACCCCCCTCCTCACCCGACTAATTTCAAAAACTCCGCCCGCGTCTCCGGCTCGTCGCGGAAACTCCCCAGCATCGCCGAGGTGACCATGACCGAGTTCTGCTTGGAGACGCCGCGCATCATCATACAGAGGTGCCGCGCCTCCACCACCACGCCTACACCCTCGGCGTCTATCGGCTCTATCAGCGCCTCGGCAATCTGCCTCGTCAGCCTCTCCTGCAACTGCAGCCGGCGGGAGAAGCAATCGACGAGGCGCGCCAGCTTGCTCACCCCGTAGACGCGCCCGCGCGATATGTAGCCTATGTGACACTTGCCGAAGAACGGCAGTATATGGTGTTCGCACATACTGTAGACCTCAATGTCCTTGACTATTATCATCTGGTCGCACTTCTCGGAGAATATGGCCTTGCCCAATATCTCGGAGGGGCTCTGCGCGTACCCCTGCGTCAGGTGCGCCCAGGCCTTGGCCACCCGCCTGGGGGTGTCGCGCAGCCCCTCGCGGTTCGGGTCCTCGCCTATCGACTTAATCAACTGCAACGCAATGTCTTCCGTCATCTCCCCACCGCCCCGCGCCCTTAGCGGACACCTCTGCTTTGATGTTTTTGTAGCGTTGATACCTATACAACTATATAATATAATAAATGGCGCTTCCGACATTATGGTGGAAACGCATTAATCTTTAAAGGGCAAATTCCTGGAGTGGCTTCGCCGTGAGCCGGTCTAACAATTTGCGACAGCGGGCAAGAAGTATTTGTCGTAAACTTGCGGCAAAAAGAGGACAAAGCGGGGGCGTTGCGCGCAACGCCTCCGCTGTCCCCGCAATCAATCAGAAAACCGCCGCGAGCTCCTCCTCGTCAAGCGGAATGAGTTCTTTGGCCTGCACCGCCCTCACCGTAATCCGCGACGGGTGCTTCTGCCTGTCCGCGCCGTGCGCCAGATGCCGCTTTGGCTGCGTATTGCCACGCGCCGCGGCGGTCAGCGCTCCCGCCCCCGTTTCCGTCGCGCCGTGGGACGCGGGGCGCCTCTCCGCGGAACCGCTCAGTTTGAAGCCGCCGACCATCGCGGCGAGTTCGGCGGCCTGGTTGTTGAGCTCCTCGGCGGCGCTGGCGGACTCCTCGGAGTTGGAGGCGTTTTGCTGAGTGACCCTGTTCATCTGCGCCACGGCGGTGTTCACCTGCTCTATGCCCTGCGCCTGCTCCTTGGAAGCCGCCGCTATCTCGGCTATGAGGTCGCCCACCTTGCCCGTGCGGTTGACTATCTGCCCCAGGGACACGGCGACCTCCTCGGTTATCTTGACGCCGCTGTCGGCGTTTTTGACCGATTCCTCAATCATGTCCGCCGTGTTCTTCGCCGCGTCGGCGCTGCGCAGGGCGAGGTTGCGCACCTCCTCGGCAACGACCGCGAAGCCCTTGCCCGCCTCCCCCGCCCGCGCCGCCTCAACCGCCGCGTTGAGCGCCAGCAAGTTGGTCTGGAAGGCGATGTCGTCTAT
>JAITCM010000064.1 GCA_031283085.1 Chitinispirillales bacterium
AAATCAAAGTCCATTTGAGGAACAAAACTTCCCAATTTTCCGGTTTTCTTGTCCACGGTTATGTCCCCTGGGCCGTTCACTTCTTCCACTCCCTTCGGAATAAAGAAAAAGCCCCAAAAGGCGCCATAATCCCCACACGCTTTAAAAACCGTTAAGCCTATTTTCTCTGCGTCGCTTTTCGCTTTAAGATATGCTTCGTGTAAAGTCATATTCACGACCTCCTGTTTTGTACGGCGTTTATAACTTTATCGTTAGGCGTTGTGTTATCGAGCCTAACATATTTTACCGACTGCGGTTTCATGCGCTCTAAGTAATTGACACTCTCTTTACCTATTTGCCCATCATCGTACTTAACCGCTCCGTTACGTACCTCCAAAGAAAAGAGGTGCCCCCTGTCTGTACCATTATCCCATTCCCCCCTGATAGCGCCCCTTGCGCCCTCTCCCCACTTCAATATGCCCTTTTCTATTTTCGGTATCATTTCACTTGCTATATCCGTTGTTGACACCATATACGCGTGCTGTACCGTTGCCCCATCAAACATATCCACCAATTCGTGGGTGCTCATATTTAAGCTAGGTAGAGCTTCTACGTCGTATCCCCGATGCCGCAATTCATTCGCTACCGTGCAATTTCCGCAATTATTGTTATACTCCTTGCTTGTTCCGAACTTGGGGTTTATCGCTCCCAAGTTTTGCTGATTGGTAAGTTTGCCCTCTATTCGTTTAAAATCCAAAGCGCCGTCCCCCTTGTTATCTAATATACCACTTTCCACGCCGGAATGCAAATTATTTTTACCCTCTCCGCCCGCCACCCTAAGGAATGTTTTGATAATTTGTAGCCGGGCGGGGATGTTTTGAAAACCAAAAAAATTAAACCAGGTCCGTTACACGAATTATAGTATATTAATATATACAATGTACACACCGGCGGCAAAGCCGCCGAAGGGGGGTTTATGCCGCACGCTGTCGTAGTGCTTGCCGACGGGTTTGAGGAGGTTGAGGCGGTGGCCGTCATCGACCTTCTGCGCCGCGCGGGGGTGAGGGTGACGATGCTTGGGCTTGACGGGTTCGAGGTGCGCGGGGCGCACGACGTGTGGGTGCGGGCCGACCGGCTGTTCGGCGACTTCGGCGAGCCTTTCGACGCCTTAGTGCTCCCCGGCGGCGGGCCCGGGACGGCCCGGTTAGCCGCGTCGGAGCCGCTGCTCAAACTCGTCCGCTCGGCCAACGGGGAGGGCAAGCTCTGCGCCGCCATCTGCGCCGCCCCCACGGTATTCGCCAAGGCCGGAATATTAGACAACAAAAAAGCCGCCTGCTACCCCGGCTGCGAGGACAAAATGGCCGTGGCCGTGCTCGTAGAGGACGCGGTGGCCGTTGACGGGAACATAATCACCAGCCGGGCCGCGGGGACGGCAATCCCTTTCGCCCTGGAAATAATCTCCGCGTTAATGGGGGAAGAGGTAGAAGAGAGCGTGAGAGACGCGATACTGTACTAAAAATATAGTTTGAGTTTAACAAGGACAACGGTTACTGTTATGATTTGGGACCCAAAATACGAAACAATGCCCCGCGGCGACCTTGTGAAATTGCAGGGGGAGCGGCTCAAAAGCGTCGTACAGAAAGTTTATGACCGCGTCCCTTTCTACCGGACTAAATTTGACGCGGCGGGGGTAAAGCCCTCCGACGTCCGCTCGATTGACGACCTGCGCCGGCTGCCGTTTACCACCAAGGACGAGATGCGCGACGTTTACCCCTACGGTCTGCTCGCCTGCCCCATAAACGACATCATCGAGATTCACACGTCGTCCGGCACGACCGGCAAGCCGGTGGTGGACGCCTACACGCGCCGCGATGTGGAACTTTGGGGGGAGGTGATGGCGCGGACGCTCTCCATGGGCGGCGTGACGCGGGGCGACATAGTCCAGAACGCCTACGGCTACGGCCTCTTCACCGGCGGGCTGGGCGCCCACTACGGGGCGCAGCGGGTAGGCGCGGCCTGCATACCCATCTCCGGCGGCAACACCAAACGCCAACTCGACGTGATGCGCGACTTCGGCAGCACCGCCCTCACCTGCACCCCATCATACGCCCTGTACATGGCCGAGGCGGGGCTAAGCGAGGGAATCGACTTCGGGAAACTGCCGCTGAAATACGGCTTCTTCGGCGCGGAACCCTGGAGCGACGGGATGCGCTCGGAGATTGAGGAGAAGCTGAAAATCAAGGCCTACGACATCTTCGGCCTGACCGAGATTATCGGCCCCGGCGTGGCCGCGGAATGCGAGTGCCAAAACCTGCTGCACGTATTCGAAGACCACTTCTACCCCGAAATCATAAACCCCGACACCGGCGAGCCGCTGCCCGACGGGGAGAAGGGCGAGTTAGCTTTCACCACGCTCACCAAAGAGGGCACCCCGGTAATACGCTACCGTACCCGCGACATCACCTTTCTTACGCGGGAGCCGTGCAAATGTGGCCGCACATCCGTAAAAATGCACAGGCTGCTGGGGCGGACGGACGACATGCTGATAATCCGCGGCGTAAACGTATTCCCCTCGCAGGTGGAACAGGTCTTGACAAAGATAGAGGGGGTGGAAACGCAGTACCAGTTATTAGTCGAACGGAAGGACAATTTAGACTGTTTGGAAGTACAGGTGGAGATGAACGAATCCCTGTTCTCGGACGAACTGAAAGTAATCGAACACAAAGAACGCGAAATCGAGCATCAATTAAAAGAAGCGTTATTGGTTCACAGCAGAGTAAAATTAGTCGAGCCGAAGAGCATTGCGAGGAGCGAGGGGAAAGCTAAGCGTATTATTGACAAAAGGAAGATTTGATTTTGACTTTAAGGAGGCTGTAATTATATGGACGTTCAGCAGATTTCCGTATTCCTGGAAAACAAGGCCGGCCGCATAGCCGGCGTCGCCGCCGTTCTCAAAGACAGCGGCATAAACATCCGCGCGCTGACCGTCGCCGAATCGGAGAACTACGGGGTGCTGCGGATGATAGTCAACCGCCCCGACGACGCGCTGTCCGTCCTTAAAGGGGCGGGGTTCACCGTTAAGAAGAACCCGGTGCTCGCCGTTGAGGTTGACGACAGCGAGGGAATCCTGTACGATATTATGAGCCGGTGCGACACCGCGGGAATCAACGTCGAGTACATGTACTCGTTTGTGGAGCAATCGTCGAGGAAAGCAATCCTGTTTATGCGTTTTGACGATACGGACGCGGCGGCAAAAGCGTTTGCCGACGGCGGGCACCGGCTGCTCTCCGGGGATGAGGTTTGCAGGATTTAATTCCAAAAAAAATATTCGGCGGATACGCACCGAATTAATTATATTATAGAATACGGCCACACCATAACCGCAGAGGAGACTATCGTGGGAAAACAAAGCGTTGCTGACCTGCTGATGCCGGACGTAATTGACCCCGCCAACTACGAAAACGACTCCGATTATTTATGTGCAATCCCCGGCATGATGGAATCGCTCATTGGGTTGCACAACGCGCCGGAATCCGAATATGAGGATGTCGCCGATGATTGGATAGACCGCAATGTATAAGTTGCGGCAATCAAATAAAGCAAAAATGGAATGTGTTAAAGCCGAACGCGCCGGATGCAAACCACAACTTGCCAAAATATTTGGAATCCTTGAGAAAAATCCATACGAACAATCACAGGGATTTGAAAAACTTAAGGGGGACTTAAAAAATATGTATTCTCGACGGATCAATTATCATAACCGTGTAGTTTATGACATATTCCCCAACACCGAGAACTTACTAGATCCAAATGGTGAACCTTACGAAGGGATTGTCCACATTATGCGTGCGTGGAGCCATTACGATTAAAACACTGCACCGCAAATCTCATTCAGCGACAACGCCCCATTGTCTATACAGTACCCCCGTATTCCCCGCAACACCTCGCCCGCGGTTTTCGGGTTGACAAAGTTTGCCGTCCCTATCTGCACCGCCGACGCGCCGGCGAGAATGTATTGCAGGGCGTCGTCGGCGCATGTTATGCCGCCCATGCCGATTACGGGGATGGACACCGCCCGCTTTACCCTGTAGGTAAGCGCCACGCCCACCGGCCGCACCGCGGGGCCGCTTAGGCCGCCGGTCTTCGCGCCGAGAACCGGTTTTCCTGTTTTAACGTCTATCACCATGCCGACAAGGGTATTAATTAATGAAACAGCGTCGGCCCCGCCGGCCTGCGCGGACGCGGCTATCGCCGTTATGTCCGTCACATTGGGCGTCAATTTTATAATCAGCGGCTTTTTTGTCAACCTGCGCAGCGACGATGTCAGCCGCTCTATTTGTACAGGGTCGGTCCCAAAAGCCAACCCGCCGTGCTTTACGTTGGGACAGGAGACGTTTACCTCGTAGCCCCAGATGCCGCCGTCAACGGATTCAAGCCGCTCTATGACTTTTTGATACTCATCCTCCGTTGAGCCGGCAACATTTACCACTACCGCGCAGGGGAGCGATGTAAGGAACGGGAGTTTATCCGATATAAACTTTTCGACCCCCACGTTGGCAAGCCCTATTGAGTTTAGAATCCCCGACGGCGTCTCGACCAACCGCGGCGGAGGATTGCCCGCCCGCGGCTCAAGCGTTACCGCCTTGGTGTATATGGCGCCGAGGTCGGAGAAGTCAACAAGCCCCTCGTACTCGCGCCCGTAGCCGAAGGTGCCGGAGGCGACGCCTACGGGGTTGGCGAGGCGGCCTGAACCTATTCGTACCGATAAGTCTATATTAGTTTCCACAGTATATCCTTACCGTCAAACACAGGCCCCTCCTTGCACACGCGGGAGTACCCCCCGCCGGCAACAGGCACCGCGCAACCCACGCACGCGCCCACCCCGCAGGCCATCACCGCCTCAAGGGAGACGAGGCAGCGCGCGCCGCCGGATGCGGCCAATTCGTTAATAGACTTCAGCATCGGCAACGGGCCGCAGGCGTATATTGCCGTATCAATACATAGAGAAATATTCGCCTTGATGTAATCCGCCGCGGTGCCGCGAAAACCCGTGCTGCCGTCATCCGTACAAATTTGGGGAGCGGCGTCCGTGAATAATTTTGTATCGGGAATAAGGCTACTGTTGCGGCAGCCGAATACAAATCGCGCCGCTATGCCGCGGGATTTCAGGGTTGATGACAGGAAGAGCATCGGCCCCAGACCCACGCCGCCGGCAACGATTATGTGTTTTTGTTGATTAGTATCAATTACAAACGGCGTCCCCAACGGCCCGATAACGTCAATCCCCTCCCCCTCCCGCGCCGCCGACAGAAACTCCG
>JAITCM010000045.1 GCA_031283085.1 Chitinispirillales bacterium
AACTACGGCGTCATCCCGGCCGACTTTGAGAGCGGCGGCGTGGGGGCGAAAGCGTACATTGTCAAGTACCCGTGCGCCGACCCATCCAATTTCAGAAGCGAGGGAACCTTAGACGCTTTCCTAAAAGAGCGCGGCATTGTGGGGCTACACGGGATTGACACGCGCGCTTTGGCGAAAACCATCCGCAAAAACGGCGTGATGAACGGGAAAATCACCGCTTCCCCGCCGACAGACGCCGACCGCGCCGAAGTCATAAACTACTCGGTTGCCGGCCCCGTGGCCAATGTTTCGCGGCGCAACGCCGAAAAACTCAGCGACGGCGGCCGCCGCGTGGCGCTGCTCGACTGCGGCGCGAAACGCGGCATAGCAAATGCCCTCGCCGCGCGCGGTTGCGAGGTATGGTCGTTCCCCTACAACGCGCCGGCGGACGAAATAATGAAAATCAACCCGCGCGGCGTAATGCTGAGCAACGGCCCCGGCGACCCCGCCGACCAGGCCAACGACCCCATCGTCGAGGCAATCCGCGCCATAACGCGAAACGGCGTTCCCATCTTCGGCATCTGCCTCGGCCATCAACTATTGGCATTGGCCAACGGCTACAAAACTAAAAAATTAAAATTCGGGCACCGCGGCGCAAACCAGCCGGTAAAAGAAACCGCGACGGGCCGCGTTTACATAACCAGCCAAAACCACGGCTACGCGGTGGTCGCCGAAAACAGCGCTTTCGTCAACGTCAACGACGGCACTTGCGAAGGCCTTGACTACGGGGTATCATTCTCGGTGCAATTCCACCCCGAAGCCAAAGGCGGGCCGCTCGACACCGGATTTTTGTTCGACCGGTTTATGGAGAGGATGGGGGCATCGCGGGGGTGCTGACAGAGTCTTTGCTCCCCCTCGCCCTGTACGCCGAGACGCACTTCCGCTTTTTTCGGGGGATGCCGAGCGCTCTCTTTAGGCGCGAACCGGAGGCGGTGTTTGATTTACCGCGCAGGTTTCGCGTCGGACGCGGCGGGCTTCCGGTCGTTCTTCTTGTTAATGACGTACATCGATTCCCCATTCGGATTGAATCAATACAGGTAACGGTTTCGCGGGCGGGCGTTAAGCCTGTCCTTTTTGATTTTGACCCGCCGGCGGTTGAAGCCGTGCGTGTTGACCACCCGCTTGGGGCGCAATTAGACGCCTATTTGTTTACGCTCCCAGGAGAACGGCTCGGCGGGGCGGGGGAAATCTTTGTGAACGCCTGTTTGAGATACAGGCGGGTGCGGAACGGGCGGGTATCGTGGCGTACGAGGGCGGTATTAAACGACAACCTCGCAACATCGTCCAAACTGCCGTTTCGGTGCGTCATTGCCGACGGGGATTATCCGGGCGGCGGTCTTTGCGACTACGGCGACCTGCACTGCCACACGATGTTTTCCCGCAGCCACGTGGAGTTCGGGCCGCCCGTCGAGATTATTGACAAGGTCGCGGCGGCAGGCGGGCTGCGCTTTATCGCGGCGACAGACCACTCCTACGACCTCGCGTGCGACCCGGATAATTATCTTAGACAGGACAGGAATTTGCGGCTGTGGGAAATGTATATGGGTTCCGTCGTTAATAATTACCGCGGGGAGACGCTGATGATACCGAGCGAGGAGGTTTCCGTCTTGAACTCGAAGAACAGAGTCGTACATCTATGCGGGCTGGGCATATCCGAATACATACCCGGAACGCTTGACGGGGCGCGAAAAAGCATCTATACCGACAGGCAGTTGACAATAGAGGAAGCGATAAGCGATATAGAGCGGCAGGGCGGCGTGTCCTTCGCCGCGCACGCGGGGTCGCGGGCTGGAACGTTTCAGAAAATTTTCCTCCGGCGCGGGGAATGGGGCGAAAGCGATTTATGCGGCAAACTCGGCGGGGTGCAGGCGGTAAACGGCAACTTCGGCGGTTCGTGGATACGCGGTAAACAACTGTGGGTATCAATGCTGTTGAAAGGGCAAAAGATACCTGTCCTCGCCGGCAGCGACGCGCACGGCGACTTCAACAGGTACAGGGCTATCGCCGTACCGTTTTTGCGGCTGTATGAGAATCGGGACAGATACATGGGATTTGTAAGAACCGGGGTTTACGGAAAGCGAATTGACGCGAAGGGAATTGTCGACGGGATACGGGACGGGGAGACGTTCATCACCAACGGGCCTTACGCGGCTATATGCGACATCCGCCGCCCGGATATACCGCTCGTCGGGTCAAAAAAATCCGTACTTGGTATGGATAACGATACGGCGAATCATCTGTGCGTACGCGCCGTCAGCACGGAAGAGTTTGGATTGATACGCGTAATAACGGTGATAATGGGAATCGTTGGGAAGACAGAAGAGAATATTATTATGAGACAATCGTTACCGGATGATACCTACGACGCGACCATCCCTATTGTTGATACTATCCCGCATCCTTCAGAACAAAAATACTATCTGCGTACGGAGGTTTACGGAGAAACCGGGCGGGGGGGCGCCGCCGTAGCCGCCACAAGCGCCTGTTTCGTGGGGTATTAGATTACGGGGGCGGGGAGCGCCATTACGCCCGCAACTTTTCGATTTCCTCGACGTCGAGCCCGGTGATTTCCGCGATTTCGGGGTCGCGGGCGAGTTGCTTGAACGCGGTGTCGAAGAGGGGGTTGGCTATTATCATAATTTTCCCTTACCAAGTCCCTTTTTCGGCGGGCGCCACTACGTCAACCCTGTCCTCGTCTTCGTGCATTGTCATCACGTACATACCATGGCTTAGGGCTAAATCGCGGACTTTGGCGCTTACCGTTATCCCCGATACGGCGGCGTACATTGTCCTGCCGGTCATGCCGGTTATGGCCTGGTTTTTACGGAGCAGCTTGAGTTTTTGCAGGAGTCCGCCCACGTATTTGACCTTCCAGTCGGACTTGACTTCTATCACCATTACCTCGTCGCAATTTTCGAGCAGCAGGTCAACCTCGGTTATATATTTGCCGTTTAAGGTTTTGTACTCCTTGTTCGGCGACATCATAGTGAATTTGTGCCCGTACTCGTTTATCTTTTCAAACATTTTGGGGCGGAGTATGATTTCCGTGAGGTCGCTGAAGTCGCGTTGCAGCGAGCCGGTCAGGCGCTCCATCTGTTTTATCCGTATTTCGGCTTTGGCGTCTATCTTGGCCTGTTCCGCCATTTCTTTATCCCTGGCAGCCTTTGCGGCAGCCATTTCAGCGGCCCTGGCAACGGCCCTTTCAGCGGCCTCGGCCTTCAATCTAGCCTCCAAAGTCTTCTGATCGGCCTCAATCCTGGCCATCAACACGGTCATCTCCTGGGCGTGGCGCCTGTCGAGCAGCGCCAGCGCGTCTTCTAATGTCATCGAACCCATATACCGTCAATTCTCCTTATACATTTCCGCGCAAACCGGCGCAACCTTTTCTAAAATACGGAGACGGGCGATAAAACTTACCAAATATGCGGATTGGGCGGCGCTGTGGTTGCCATCCTGTTTTCTTCCTCTATTATCTCCAAAAGGTACAAACCTTTCCTTTTCGCGAACCTGCGCGCGCTGTCGTCCACGAACACCCCAACCACCGCGCCGTAGAGCTTTTTACCATGTATTTCCGTACTCGATTCGTGTTTCCGCAGCATTCTCAGCTGGCGGATGTGGTCCTCCATATCCTGTACAGACAAACTTGTCTTTATTTCAACGGCCATCGCTTCCGTGCCGTTGTACATGAACATATCCACCTCTGTGACCATTATCTTGCGGCCGGGGTCATCAGGGATGAACCGGAATACCTTATTCGCTACCGAGCGGCTGAATTTATGCCCGTGCCTGTTCATTTCGGGGCGTATCTTGGGAATGACAAGAAACTCGACGAGCTGCCCAAACCCCCTGCTCAAACCGCCGTACCTGCTGTTCAAATCGCCGTATTTTTTATCCGTGTACTCAATGCTATCGGACAACTGGGCAAGCCGCTTATCAATTCTTGCGCCGGATTCCGCCAGTATTGCTTCAGTATCAGCCTTAGACTTCGCCAATTTTTCCGCCAGCATTGCTTCAGTCTCAGCCCTGGACTTCGCCAGCCACGCTTCAGTCTCAGCCCTGGACTTCGCCAATTCCTTCGCCAGCTTTGCGTCAGTCTCCGCCATACGGACGGTCATCAGCTCCATCGCCCTGTCTATCCTGTCGCCTAAGGTTCCAGTGTCCATTGGGGCAAACATGGCTTTCCTGCCCTTTTTGACTGCCGTCGCCTTTTTCATAGTTTTTACCCCCATAACGCTCTCCCCCGCCTCAAATTAGATGCCTCAAATCGGCTATTATGGAACAATGCCTTTCATTTTTAATTTTAAGGCAACCCGCCTTTATCGTGCATAATATAATACACGGAACCCCAAATTCCCAAAAAAATTTCGGCCCGCCGCTAACCGCGGCGGGCAAAATAATTTGTCTGAACCGCTGGATTGCTTCGTCGCTTCGCTCCTCGCAACTTGGTTATCTCGGCGAAGCCAATGACTGTCATTGCGAGTGAAGCGAAGCAACTTGTTTATCTCGGCAAAACCACCGTGTTTATCGCGCCGTAGGCAACTTGTTTATCTCGGCGAAGCCAATCCAGAAAATCACAACTCTTAAAAAAGAATATTTACACAAAATTTGAAACTGTCTCTTTTTCGCCTTTCATTACTCTGCATCTCTTCTTGTAGAAGCCGATTCCGTATTTGACAATGTTCTTATAGCCGTGGCTCTCCCATTTCGCGGCGTATTTTTTCGCCTCTATCTGTTTCAGGGCTTTTTCGCATACCGCCTGTAAACCCGTTTCTTTGGCGGCTATTTTAAACTCAAATATAATCACTTTCCCGTCTTTTCCGTTTGTGCCGCGCAAAGCCAAATCGCAACGCCCGTCCCCGCTTTCGGGCTCGGACTCCAACCTGTAGCCGTCTATCCGCGCCAGCACTCCGAGCATTACTCCATGGTAGAAGCTCTCCGAACTGTCCATAAAGCTTATGTTTTCGGCGAGAAGCGACGACAACTCGCGCTGGAACATCTCAACATCACCGCTTATAACGGCGCTAAAGAGCGCGTCAAGATTCTTTTCCCTTACGCGGGCATTAAACCATTCCCGGATTTGGTTTTTATAGACGTATTTCAATTCGATGTTGGAAACCGACAAATCCACGGTTAATCCGCGGCCTTCGCTTTGGCGGGCCTCTCCGGCCATTTTCAGGTAGCCGGTGAAAAGCAGAAAACTCCAAAGATTATCGGCGCTCGTATATATATCGCCGTATGTTACATACTCATTGACCGCAACGGAGATTGTACCGCCGGTCATAAGGGTCTCCAAGCCTGCTTTCGCATCGGCGCCCATATTGTCGAGCATATCGTGAATGATGTCATTGCTACTGGTATTTATCCAGTAGGGTCTGGGATAATCGTTTATATATGTATTCCATGACGATACGACATTCAGGCAACTCCACGGGTTATACACCTCGGTATTCCCAAACCTGTAGCCGTTGTACCAGTCCCGGACTATTTGCCTCTTCCCGTCAAAACCATAGTAATCAAGCATCGCGTCAACCTCGCCCTGCGTAAAACCGAAATACCCGGAGTAGTCGTTACTGAGCACCGTATTTACAACTAAATTGTTGAGCCCGGTGAATATGCTCTCTTTGGAAACACGCAAACACCCGGTTATTACCGCAAATTGCAGATGCGGATTGTCTTTAAGGGCGCTACTAAGTAGCGGACGAATAAAGTTAATCATCTCGTCGTAAAAGCCGCGAGACCACGCATTTTCCAACGGGACGTCATACTCGTCTATCAGAATTATGGCTTTCTTGCCGTGGTAATTTTCCAAGCATTCGCTCAAGAATTTCAGCGAGCGCGAGTAATCGCCAATAGCGCCGGTTGGGGCGCTAAGTTTGTCAAACAATTCACGGTCATATTTATCCGTTATCTTTTCCGCAACATAACCGTGCCGCCTGAACTCCTTGGCTATGCAATCCCTTAACCCTTCGTATGACTCGTCAAAACTGCCGTACTTCCCCTCCTTGAAACTCAGGAAGATGACCGGATACTTCCCCTGATGCTCCAGATACCGCTCTCCCGCCACCCCTATCTTCAACCCGTTAAACAGCGCCCGCGTGTCTTTTCTTGCGCCCCCGCCGGGGACGGGCAGCGGCGCATTGTCCTCGAAAAAGCATTTGAGCATCGTCTGGTTCAGCGTCTTTCCGAACCGGCGCGGACGCGTGCAGAGGGTAACCCCGGCGTTTTTGTCCAAAAGGTCTTTGATGAACAGCGTCTTATCGACATAGTAAAAACCGTCTTCGACCACGCGGTCAAAGAATGAGTGGCCTACCGGCAACGGCTTTTTACGCTCAGTTTCGTCCATAATATAGTAAAGATAGTTTATGGCGGGGGCAGGTGTCAAGGGGCGGGCAAAAACTGTTTCTTGGGGGGTGGAGGTCGGCCAGCGGCATCCCGACAAACGATTCAGTCCCCAACACAACGAACCGAAACGGCCAGTTTTTTATCAAGTTTAAAGTCTGGTTGAACACCTGCGCTTGGAACGCCTATATTTGTACCATACGCATTTCTACTATCTAATGTTCGGTAAAATACAAAAGTTACAAAAAAGGTTGCGCGACGGCAAGAAAAATATTATATTTATAGTATGCCCCAAATAATATCAGTACAACTAAAAGGAAATGACTTGGAGCGTATGGAAACCTTACTTTCCAATGGCCGCG
>JAITCM010000051.1 GCA_031283085.1 Chitinispirillales bacterium
AGCTGGGGAGCAAGGAAGACGGGAATAGCATGGGAGCGTGGGGGGGGAGGGGGGGGGGGGGGGGGCGGGGTGGAGGTATCAGGAAATGCGCCGCACGGGGCGTGTCAGAAACACCCCCCGTCGATTCGGATATTAGGTTGTGGCGGGGGCATACCCTGCCGACCCGCGTTTTATGCAACGTTTCTCCAAAGCACATCGCCAAGAGATACCTTTTCGTTAAAAAGTTAAGCCCCGTATCCATCATATCAAAAAACCGTGCCGGACGATGTCATAAGCGGTCAAAACAATCATCCAATATCTGCAAAATAATATATTGTACATCAAAAGTCAAGTTTTTTTATTTTTTATTGCCCCCCACAGCCGTAGGATTTAAGCGGGGGAAGGTCGTCTTGCGATCTTCCCCTAATAGCGGCGTTGCAAGAAGCGCGGTCGCGGGGAAAGGTTGACAAGGCCGGATGCCCGATACAGGCATACCGTCTCGGATAAAGCCGTTCCATTCGGGCGTCGTCCGTGTGTCACAGCCGGATAATTTCGTCGATAGTGAGCCCGGTGATTTCCGCAATTTCATTTACACTCATACCCCTTAATATACCATATTGCGCCGTGGAAAGTCAATTTTTTCGGTATTTATTTTGCATAGCGGCCTCCGTACCGCGCCACCGCTTGCCGGATTGAAAAAAATGTTGCGCGGCCGCCGTCAATCTATTATATTGTATTCGGTATTACCGGACAAAAACAGCGGCGGCGTAATCACGGAGACGCCGTTGATTTTATCCCTTAACCTTAACGTCCCGGAGGCTTTTAACCGTGAACCCGAATAACACGTTTGACTTAGACGCCGCGATACGCAAAGTTCCCGACTTTCCCAAGCCGGGGATACTCTTCTATGACATTACCAGCATCTTCACGAACCCGCCGGCTTACAAATACGTGGTCGACGAGATGCTAAGCCGCTACAATGGCACCGAAATCGACGGCGTGATAGCCATAGAGAGCCGGGGCTTCCTGTTAGGCTCATGCTTCGCCGTCGCCAACGGCGTCCCGCTCGTCCTGGCGCGAAAGAAAGGCAAGCTGCCCGGCAAGACGATAGAGATGAGTTATGACCTCGAATATGGCTCGGCAACGTTAGAGATACACGAGGAAGACGTCGCCCCGGGCCGCCGGTGGCTGATTATAGACGATTTAATCGCAACCGGAGGGACATTAGCCGCGGTGGCTTCCATGATTGAAAGGCGGGGAGGAGAGGTCGTCGGAATATTCTCTATTATCGGACTGCCGTTTTTGGGGTTTAGGGAAAAAGTAGGAAAGTACGGGCCTGTGACGCTTATTGATTATGATAACGAGTAGTTGATGTACCCGCACGCTTGTTTTAAAAGGGCGGGCCGCAATGGTCCGCCCCACCCAACCACCTCATTACATATCCGTAAATATCTGGAACCCGCTGTAAGCCTCCTGCCCGTGTTCCCCAATATCCAGTCCGCGCAATTCTTCGCGGTCGCTCACACGCAATCCCACCGTCTTCTTTATGGCGAAGAAGATCAGGAATGCCGCCGGGAAGCAGACCGCGCCGTAGGCCAAGACGCCTATCAGCTGCGTCACGACGCTGTAGTCCGCGCCGCCGAAAATCCCCACCGCGAGCGTGCCCCAAACGCCGTTGACCAAGTGCACGGAGATGGCTCCGACGGGGTCGTCTACCTTTACCCTGTCAAAGAAAAATACGCTGAACACTACGATAACGCCGCCAATAAATCCGATTACCGCCGCTGCCCCCATGCTGACCACGTCCGCCGGCGCGGTGATGGCGACAAGGCCGGCTAACGCGCCGTTGAGCACCATCGTCAAGTCGGGCTTCTTTTGGACAAACCAGCTCGTCGCCATTGCCCCGAGTATGCCGCATACGCAGGCGAGGTTCGTCGTTACGAGAATCCAAATGACGTCTTTGGGGCTACTGCTTAGGGCGGAGCCGCCGTTGAAGCCCCACCAGCCGAACCACAGGATGAAGACGCCTATCGTGGCGAACGTCAGGTTGTGGCCGGGCATCGCCTTGACCTTGCCGGCGGCGTACCTGCCGAAGCGGGGGCCGAGCACTATCGCGCCAGCCAGCGCGGCCCAGCCGCCCACGCTGTGGACGAGGGTAGAGCCGGCAAGGTCGTGGAAGCCCATCCCGTCAAGCCAGCCACCGCCCCACACCCAGCTACCGACAAACGGATAAACCAGCGCGACATATATCACCGTGAATATGATGTAGCCGCTCAGCTTTATCCTCTCCGCGACCGCTCCCGACACTATCGTAGCCGCAGTGGCCGCGAACATGCTTTGGAATAGGAAGTCCGTCAGGTACGTGTAGCTCGGATTATAAGCCGCCGTGAACTTCGCGGCATTTTCGACCTCCGATATTGCGCCCGGCAGGCCGCCGACCCCCGGCAGGCCGAAACCGCCGAAGCCCAGAACCTTATTGATAATCCACGCCGTCTCTCCCGGATACATTATGTTAAAACCCATTATCGCGTATGTGGTGACGCCGATAGCCGGGGTAACTAAGTTCTTGAACAGAATGTTCGTCGTGTTCCTCGCCCGCGTGAGGCCGCTCTCGACAAGCGCGAAGCCGAGCCCCATTATGAAGACTAAGAGCGCGCTGATTATCATCCAGATATTCGTGAACGTGAAGTTTACGCCAACGAAATCTTTCGCGTAATCGGGAGCCTCCAACTCGTCGGCCGCGGCATTTTCGGTCTTGGCGATTGTGGTCGCTATAGTCTCCTCCAATGACGTGGGCGCGGCGGGTACCGGCCGCTCCGCCGGAGCGGCAACCGGAGCCGCCGCCTGCGCCGTTCCCTCAACCGCCGTACTCGCCGAACCGCCGGCCTGCCCCGCCGTAGCACTCTCCTGAGCGACGCCCCACGTAACGCAAAGCATAACCGTCAACAATATTGCTATCCAAGCCTTTTTCACTGTCGTCTCCTTTTCGTTATGGTTTATTGGTTGCGCATTAACCTATCGCCACCGAACCGGTCTCGCCGGTCCGGATGCGGATGCACTGCTCGAGCGGGGAGACGAATATCTTCCCGTCGCCGATGTTTCCCGAACGCGCCCCCTTAATGATGGCTTCGATGCAGGTGTCTACGAAGTCGTCGTTGACGCCGATATCGATGCGGACCTTTTTGAGCAGGTTCACCTCAATCTCCGCGCCCCTGTACGTCTCGATGTAGCCCTTTTGCTGGCCGCACCCCAGAGCGTTGGTGACGGACATCTTGTGGATTTGACACTCGTAGAGCGCCTTCTTTACATCGTGGAGCCTGTCAGGCTGGATGTAGGCTGTGACGAGTTTCATCTTGCAACACCTCCTTTTTTTGTGTGTGACAAACCGCGGACCGGCGGCGGGGAGCCGCTGTCCGCAACACAAAAGGAGGCGGCAAACCACCCCCCGCAGATACGCGGACAATGATTCGACGCTGAACCGGTCACATCTTTTCAAGGTACTTATTTAACGGACTTGCCGAGAGGCCGCGCCACGGCATGGCATGGTATCCGCTTAACGACGAAATAAAATAGTATACGGGGGGCGGGAATGTCAAGAAAATTTTTAATTTTTGAAAATCAAAAAATTAACAAAAAGTCGGCGGTTGACCCAAAACTATATTATATTAACTGAATAGTGCGTATAAAATGTCTTTTACGCGGAGGGTACGAATGAAGAACATACTGCGTTTTTCGGTGGCGACAGTGGCGTCGATGCTGTTGATTGCGGTCGGCGTAGTCGTCTACATGGGGTGCGACGGCAACGCCATTGTTCAGGCGCCGGAGACGACATACGGCCGAAACCTGCTTGAGGCCGACGAATACCGGCCTGTCGAGTCGGCGACGGCGGCGGAGTCCTCCGTTGTTTATTTCACCAAAAACATAACCCCGGAGGGGCTCAGGGCGGTCTACGGCGCCCTCAATCTGACGCCGGGCGCGGGCGCGAAGGTGGCGGTGAAGCTCAGTACGGGCGAACCGCCCAACAGCAATTACCTTCGGGCAACGCTGATAAGGGATTTCATACAGTCCTTGTCGCCAACCGTCAATATTGTCGAGTGCAACACCGTATATCCCGGTACCCTGCGGGGAACCACAAGAGAACACAGGCAAGTTATAATAGACCATGGTTTTGCCGCCATTGCACCGACTGTCATAATGGATTCGGCGGGGTCGCTTTCTATTCCGGTCGCGAGGGTATCCGGCGTAACACGTCATCTTGACTCGAACTATGTCGGCAAAGCTTTCGCGAATTACGATTACTACGTCGTCCTTTCCCATTTTAAGGGCCACGCGATGGCCGGCTTGGGCGGGGCGATAAAAAACATATCCATAGGCATTGGGTCAACCGAGGGCAAGTGCTGGATACACACTGCGGGCAAAAGCAAGACCAGTTTTTCGGGCGGCGCGCAAAACGATTTTCAGGAGAGCATGGCCGAAGCCGGTAAAGCCGTTGTCGACCATTTGAAAAACCGTAACGGCAAGATTCTCTATATCAACGTTATGAACAAACTCTCAATAGACTGCGACTGCTTCGGCAACCCGACCGCGGTGGATATGAACGACATCGGCATCCTGTCATCCCTTGACCCCGTGGCCCTTGACCAGGCATGCGTCGACCTCGTGAAAAAAGCCACCGACGGAAGAAATTTAGTAAACCGCATGGCGGAAAAGAACGGCTATCTGATGGTCAGCCACGGCGCGAAAATCGGCCTCGGCAGCCAAACGTACAAAGTCGTAAATTTAGACGACAACTCAACATCCATAAAAATACCCGGGCGACAAGCGCCCGCGGCGGCGGCAATGTGCGAACTCAGGCCGAAGTAACCGGCGCAAGTAAAAATGATTGAGATTCTAAAACGGGAGTGGTTCTATTTTTGGTTCTACTTCGGGATTCAGTTCGGTCAGATTTTTTGGTACTGGCTCTTGGGAATGGCACTGGGTTCCCTCATTTCCGTGTTCGGTAAGGAGAAAATCAACGCGCTGTTCGTTGAGATGCAAAACACGAAAATGGGAGTCCTCGGCGTCATTCCGGCTTCCCTGCTCGGCATCGCCTCGCCGCTCTGTATGTACGGAACAATCCCAATCGCGGCCTCCTTCGCCGAAAAGGGTATGTCCGAAGATTGGATAGCCGCGTTTGTGATGAGCTCAATCCTCCTCAATCCGCAACTGCTTTTGTACAGCGCGGCCTTAGGCGTACCGGCCCTCGTCACCCGTTTCGTCTGTTGCTTCCTCTGCGGCGCAGCAGCCGGGATACTGGTCAAACTGTTTTTCAGGAAAAAGCCTTTCTTCAATTTTACCGTATTCGGAAAAATGTCAAACCGCGACACCGACCCAAATATGCTGCTGCGCTTACTGAAAAACTTCGGCAGGAACGTCAAGGCGACCGGCCTCTATTTTCTTGTCGGTATCGCCCTCTCCGCCCTCTTCCAACGCTTCGTGCCGCAGGAAGTTTTCGCGAAACTGTTCATAGGCAACAGAGGTTTCGGCGTGCTGATGGCGGCGGCCATAGGCGTCCCCCTATACGTATGCGGCGGGGGCACAATCCCGCTGCTTAGGGCATGGATGGACCACGGCATGACGCTTGGCTCCGCTTCGGCCTTCATGATTACCGGCCAATCCATGAAGATAACCAACCTCGGAGCGGTGAAGATTGTCTTGGGAATGAAGCACTTCTTGTTGTTCATGCTGTACACCGCGCTGTTTGCCTGGATTAGCGGGGTCGCGATAGACTTGATGAGGCCGGTAAAATAATTTTGACGTTGACCCCGCATCAATTATATTTTTATTTTACAAGCCCAAAAACACGCATAGAAAGGCCGCCGACCGCCAAATGACGCAACCGCATTCCATACGCTATCCCTTGAGAATAAAAGATGTTTTGACCGCTAAGGCCCCCGGCGACGACGTTGAGGTCTGCGGGTGGGTGCGCTCGCGCCGCGACGGTAAGGGGTTTTCTTTCTTTGATATCGGCGACGGGTCCTGCTTTTCCGGCATACAGGCCGTCGTTCCGAGTACGCTCGGCAATTACGCGGCGGAGCTCGTCCATGCCGGCACAGGCACGAGCGTGAGGATTCGGGGCACACTGGTCGAATCGCCGGGACAGGGGCAGAAGTACGAAATCGCGGCGGCTGAAGTCCGCGTCTACGGCATGGCTCCGCCGGACTACCCGCTCCAAAAGAAGGCCCACAGCTTCGAATATTTACGTGAAATCACGCACCTGCGTCCGCGTACCAACGCTATCGGCGCCGTGGCCCGTCTGCGCAGTTCGCTTTCGCACGCCGTACACACGTTTTTCGGCGAGCGCGGCTTCCTCTACGTCCATACGCCCATCATCACGGCCAGCGACGCGGAGGGGGCCGGGGAGATGTTCCGCGTTTCCACGCTCGACCCGGAGAATCCGCCCAGAACATCCGACGGGCGCGTTGATTATTCCCGCGACTTCTTCGGCAGGCAGGCCTCGCTGACGGTTAGCGGGCAGCTTGAAGGCGAGGCATACGCGATGGCTATGGGGCGCGTCTACACCTTCGGGCCGACCTTCAGGGCGGAAAATTCCAACACTGCCCGACACCTCGCCGAATTTTGGATGATAGAGCCGGAGGCCGCGTTTTTCAGGCTGCGGGACGACATGGATTTAGCCGAGGACTTCATCCACAGCTTATGCGCCCACGCGCTTGAGCACAATACGGACGACCTGGAATTTTTCAATAAACGTGTAAGTCCGGTCCTGATATCAAACCTCGAAAGCGCCGCCGGCCAAGAGTTCGAGCGGGTGAGTTACACGGAGGCGGTCAAGCTGTTGTCAAAAAGCGGCGAAAACTTCCAATATCCGGTATCTTGGGGTATGGACCTGCAGTCCGAACACGAGCGTTGCCTGACCGAGCGGATTTTTAAGCGGCCGGTGATAGTTTACGACTACCCAAAGGAAATCAAGGCGTTTTATATGCGGCAAAACGACGACGGCAAAACGGTGGGCGCTATGGACATCCTTGTCCCCGGAATAGGCGAGCTGGTAGGCGGCTCCGAGCGTGAAGACCGCGTCGACGCGCTCTCGGCGCGGATGAAAGAGCGCGGTTTGGATGAGGCGAAGTACGAGTGGTACTTAGACTTGCGAAAATACGGCGGCGCCCCGCACGCGGGTTTCGGCCTCGGTTTTGAGAGGCTGTTGCTGTTCGTTACGGGGATGCAGAACATAAGGGACGTAATTCCGTTCCCCCGGTATCCGGGAAACGCTGGGTTTTGAGAACCGGCCATACTATCCCGAAAATCGTTTAAATAATTTGATTTCCGCCCCACTGCTTAGTATATTATAAGTATGAAAACACACAAAACAGGAAATCCGGCCCGGTTTTTGTTGTCGGCGCTAATCGCTCTCACCGCCGCAATCACAACCGCCGCGGCGGCGCCTAAGGATACCCTGACCTTTGCCGCCGTGGGCGACATCATGATGGGGCTCAACTACCCCGACCATGCCCCAGTCCTCCCCCCGCAGGACGGGGCGCTCACCTTTGAGAGCGTGGCCGGGGTGTTGCGCAACGCCGATATTACCATCGGCAACCTGGAGGGAGTGTTGCTCGATTCGGGGGGGACGGGCAAGAGGTGCGCCAATCCCAGCGTCTGTTATACTTTCAGGTCGCCGGAGCGTTACGCGAAACACCTTGCGGACGCCGGTTTTGACCTTTTGTCCGTGGCCAACAACCATTCCGGCGACTTTGGGGACGCGGGGCGGGCGGGTACGGTGAGGTCGTTACGCTCCGCCGGACTGGGGTTTGCCGGGTTTGAGGGGACGGCGGAGAGCTGTGTCATCGAGCGGGAGGGAATCCGCTACGGGTTCGTGGCTTTTGCGCCGAATATCGGCACGGTCAGCTTCCATGACCAGCCCAGGGCAAGGGAGTTGATAGCCGAGGTAAGGAAGAAATGCGACATAATGATAGTGAGTATGCACATAGGCGCCGAGGGGGCCAGGCATTCGCGTATAACCCGCAAACCGGAGCTCTTCGTGGGTGAGAACCGCGGCAATCCATACGCTTTCGCGCGCTTGGCCGTAGACAGCGGCGCCGATATGGTCATCGGCCACGGCCCTCACGTCCCCCGCGCGATAGACCTCTACAAGGGAAAGTTTATCGCCTACAGTCTCGGCAACTTCGCGACGAACACCGGCGTAAACATTGCCGGGGAGAGCGGCTACGCGCCTATCGTAAAGATTCGGACGGACAGGAAGGGTAACTTCATAGACGGAGAGATAGTCTCCGCGATACAGCGCGGAGAACGAGGCGAGCGCAGGCCGTATTTGGACTCCACGGGCGCGTGCGTAACGGAGATAAAGAGGCTGACGGAAATCGACCTGCCGGAGACGGGAATTTCCATCGACGGGAAGACGGGGAGAATTACCGGGAAGTGACTGTCAACACAATAGAGCTGAAATATCCCGAATACCCTTTCACCCCCATCCTCGGCTGGTCAATAAGCCGCCACGAGGTATTTGACAAGTGCAGGCGGCAGTATTTCTACCAATACTACTCAAAGTACATAACGGATGTGCCGCAGTACAAGGTCTCCAAGCTCAAGGGTTTGACATCAGTGCCCTTAGAAATCGGCAACGCGGTGCATGACTGCATGGAGGCGTTGCTGAACCGCCTGCAAAAGTCCGACAGCCGCATAGACGAGGAGAAATTTTTTCAATTCGCCGCCGACAAGCTGAAAGAGTATTTTTCAACCAAGAGTTTCATTGAGATATACTACAAACAGGAAGACGCCTTAGACATCGGCGCCGCCGGGGAGAAGGTACGCGCCTGCCTGTCGAATTTTATAGACGGCCCGTGCTACAGCTGGCTCTATATGAAGGCTATGACTAACCGGACGGGGTGGATGATAGAGCCGGCGGGTTACGGCGAGACGCGGCTTGACGGGATGAAGGCGTACTGCAAGATGGACTTTTTATTTCCGGTGGGGGAGGATGTCTACATCTTAGACTGGAAGACGGGGGCGAAAGACCAGGCCAAGCACGCCGCGCAGCTCATGGGGTACGCGGCGGCGGCCAACAGCAACTTTTCCATCCCGTGGAACATGATATTTCCCAAGATTGTCTACCTCTACCCGCGATACGACGAGTTGGAGATTAAGTTCAGCGAGAATGACCTTGCCGCTTATTTCCAAACAATCCGTGAGCAAACGGAGGCGATGTACGCGCTCTGTGACAACGTTGAGCAAAACATTCCGCGTGATATGTCGGAATTCGCGAAATCGCCGTCGCCTCACCTTTGCCGGAATTGTCGGTTTCAGGAATTGTGCGGGTATGGGGAGTAGAGACGCAACGCGTTGCGTCTCTGCAAAGTATCACAACGTACCGTCCGTCTCCGCGCCCTCTTCAAAGTCAACATCACGCCCCTGCCGTATAGACTGCCCCTGTATCTCTTCTATGCTTGTCATCGGCTCTCCGAGGTGTTGTATCATGAACTCCGCGTCGGAGGCCAGCGCGCAGGTCGGGGTGTTGCGCAACACCCATTTGTAGTTGGCCTCGGCTAAGGAGTTGTTTTTCAGGTACTCGTCGTAGGCGAGGCCCGTTAAAAAGTAGCTGTTGCAGAGATTTTCGGGGTCCGCGTCCAGCTTTTGCGATTTGCGGTAGGCGCTTATTGCCTGTGTCAGGAGGAACTTTCCCTGCTGCTTCGGATTGGTGTTGTACTTGTCAATCATGGTCCTGGCCATCTCGCCGATAGCCTTGCGCCCAATGGCGGTGAAAGCAAAGTCCGTTGCTAGCGTTTGGTAGAGCTTTCCCGATTCGTCCATGATATTGGTCGCCTCGTCTATGTCCATATCGGGGTCGGCGGAGGCTGCCTCACGCAGCGAATCCGCTTTTGCCATCAGCGCCGCCGGGTCGGCATCCTTGTAGTCGCGGCGCTCTTCCTGAAGGAACTTGACGCCGACGCTCTTGCGGATGGCGTATACCGCCGAGTCGACCGCTACGGCCGTCCTCGTCTTTGCAATGTCGTCCAGCACGGAAACCATCCAATCGGGATTTACACTGTTCACCTGCCCCATATTGTCGTAGAGTATGAGCTCCGCCAAAGCGGAGTCAAGCGCCGTGAGCGCCCCCGTCGGCTCCAAATTCGGCATCACCTCGGTACGCAGGTACTCAAAGGTAAACTCAATACGCTGCGCCCAATGCAGCAGTTCCTTAAAATGCGGCGTCGCGGTGAGTCCAAGCTTCTCGGCCTGTTCCGAGAACGACAGCCACTTAAAGAGCCACTCCGCCAAATCCTTCTTGCGCATATTCTTTCGGCTGTCGGGCAGCCAACCGGTAATAATGTCCATGTCCGCCGACGTCATGAGCTTGTCGTTGTCTACTATCTGTTCCAAAGAATCCGTGTATTCGACACCTGTGCGCTCCTTGAAGAACAGGCGCATGAAAAAATCCGACGAGTTGGAGCGCACCGTGTAAATCCAATGGTTCATCACGGCCGCGCTGTCCTGGTCGCTGAGCCTCGATATGAACGCCGAATCGGGCTTGTGCGCGTTGTAGAAGCAACGGTCGGCCACCCGCGTTTTTATGGCGTCGAAAGACGGGATGTAGCTTGAGTCCTGCCCGTCGGCCGACTTCTCCGTGACCCTGAACTCCTCCGTTGACTTTTTATAGTAATCTTCAAGCTGTTTATCCGTGAAACCCAGGTTATCCGGGAGCAGGTCAAAGAACAGCACGGCGGTGTAGTATCTCCGTTTCCATATCCAGTCAGGGCTGGCGGTCATCTTTTTGGAGATTTCGGCGGACTTTGAGCCGGCACGCTGATATATCGCCTCGCACTCGGCCATAATGGTTTGCATCTGGCGCTGGGCCGGGAAGTAGTAGGGCATCGGCGCCGGATAAACTTCGGCCGCCTTTCGGAAAGACTCTAAAGACGCGCTGCCCAATGTTGTTTTACCGACTTTGACGATGGGCTCTTTGACTTTGCCTGACTGGCACACGAGAAGCGCGGTGACGCATAGCAACGCCGCGAGGACTTTACGCTTTACCATAGAATCTCCCTGTTAACCGAGAATGTTTTAATATGGACGCCACAAAACACACATCAATTCAACGCGGCGACCGCTTCGTTGAGCTCGTCGTATATATCCAGGAGCGACGCGGCTCCTATAATCTCTATGATTTCGTAGACGTTTTCGTTCAGGTTCGCGATTTTGAAGCAACCGCCCCTCTCCTTGGCGGACTTGTTGAAGTGGAGCAGGACGCCCAGTCCGGTGCTGTTCACGTAGCGCAGCTGCTTGAAGTCGGCCACGATTTTGACTAAGCCGTCGCTGAAGTAGTTCGTTATCTGCTCCGTCACGTAATCTACGTTTGTGGCGTCCAAGTCGCCGACGAACCTCACGATTCTGGCGTTGGCCTTTCCCGCAATCTCCTCACAGGTAATCTGTATCTGTGTCTCCATAACGTACTCTCATTCCTCTCTTAATTTTATTACATGCACGGTTGTACCGTGCTCTGTTATATCCACGTCCATATCGTTTGACAGCATACGTATCAGCGCCAACCCCCGCCCGCGCTTGTCGTCCGTTCCCACATGGTTGCCGGTTCCGCGCGTCTGCGGTTTTGTGAGTTCGCGGAGTACGGCGACCTTCTCCGGCGCGCTCTTGTTGCTTACGTTTATGTCAATCTTCTCTTTGTCGACGGACATACGCACATCCACGGTGTTCTCCGCCCCCCCAAGACCATGCTCCACCGCGTTGTTGCACACCTCGTCCACGATGGTCTCAATGCGGAACGCGTCCTTGACGCTGTAGCCCTTTTGCCGCACGAGCCGCGAGGCAAACTGACGTATGGGGGGGACAAGCGCGAGGTCCGCCGGAAACGATATGGCAACGGACTTGCTCTGTTTTTTGTAATCCCACTTGTAGGCGTTTATGGCGCTACGAACATCTTGATAAAAAGAAAATATCTTGTTGGCGCCCAAAAGCGTCAACTTGGAACGTATGTTGCCGGAAAGGCCGGCAAACACGAGACTGCCGCCGCGTTCCACAAACCTCTTGCGGTACCCCATAAACTCGCCCAGCGCCGCGGAGCACATAGCCTCCAGCCCGACCAAATCCACGATGACGTAGCTCCACTTCTCCTCCGCTATCCGGTCGAAAAACTTGGAGAGCATGGCGATGCCGGAGAAATCAAGAAAGCCCGATACCTTGAGCACCGCGATTTCCGCGCTGCCCCAGTCGGATGAAATCTCCATCTTCAGTGCGCTGTTCCCCACCGCAGCCCCTTCCTGCCCGCCCCCGCGCGCGCCGCAAATGCCGTATTCAGGCGTCTTCCCGTTTGCGTACTACGTGGATGGAGGTCACGTTATTTTCGTCAACAGTTATATCTATTGTCTCCGACAGGAGCTTCACGATTTCCAGCCCCATGCCGCCCGCTTCGTAATCCGGCAACGGCAACCCAAGCCGATTCCGGCGCACAGCCTCTTTCAGCTTTTCGATATCGGCCGGAGAGCCGCCGCTGTCCTTGACGACCACCTCGACGCGGTCGCGGTGTATGACGCAGGCAAGCTCTACCTCGTTGTCGGCGTTTCCGGCGCTCCCGTGAGTGATAGCGTTGTTACAAATGGCGTCTATTATTATCTCCGAGCGAAAGGCAAACTTAGCGCTGAACCCGGACACTTGCAACACCTCCGACACGAACTTGCGTATCGAGGGGATGATTTCAAGATCGCTGGGCAGCCGCACGGAGATGGTATACGGAAATATTAAATCCATACCCGGTCCTCTCAACGCTCTCCGTGAAGCACATAGGCCTCCTCGGCTGACCCGATGACGCCCTTCTTCACCATCGTCTCCACGAGGCGCGACGTTATGGAAAGCAACGTGGTGAACGATGGCGACTCAAGCCCGCTTATCGAATGGCTCTGCGCCTCTTTCTCCGATGTGCCGCGCATATTGTCGAGGATGCACTCCATGACGAACATGATTTCGCCGTATGTCAGGTTGCCCTTGCGGTACGCCGAAAACTCCTGCACGGCGCTTAAAATAAGGTCGTGCAGCTTGTTAAACTCATTCTGGTCGTCAAATACGTTCCTGTATGAACCAAGCTCTTCCATAGTAAAGAAACTCCTCTGCACGGCCAAGCGGCCGGGATAGTGGGACAATCCAATAAATACAATATAATAATTGACAGGCTACGGGCACAATAATAAATTAAAAAATATTTTAACGTTCGGGGGGGCGGGCGCCGGGACATCACCTCCCGCTATCCGCGGCACCCGCGCTGTCTATGGGCGCCACATCCTTGCCGTCTACCGAGGAGAACTCCCTGCCAGCCGCGGCGGCGGTATCCGCGCTATCCGCGGGCGCCTTAGCCGTCGGTAACGCCCCGCCGACCGAAAGCGCGTCGAAAACGGTCTCGGCGAGGCCGACGGCATCTTTCACAATCGACGCCCGCATCTGCCCCAAAAGCTCCTCCCTGTCCCTGACCGAAACGTGCACAACTTGCTTGGGGTCACGGAAGTAGACCGACTCCTTACGCTTAGAGGCCGCCGCGCTAAACTCCCCGCGGTGGCGCAACTGGCCGGAAACCTCCCGAAAGAACACCTCCAAACGCATCCGCGCGTCAATCTTCCCCCAAAGCAGCCAACTGCGCTTGGCGCCGATGGACAGCTCCTTGACCACCCCCCTCACAATCACCGTAGAGTCGGCAACCCCCGCGCCGGCCGGAATAACCGCCTCCGCCCGCGTATGCCCCAGCCGCTCCATCTCCCGGACGACACGTTCCGTCTCAACCTCGCCAATCAGCCGGAAACCTCCCAGGGCGGCAAGCCCGGCGCGCAACTCCGACTCAAGCTCCGGCTGCGCAGGCTCGCCGCGGACATCGGTAATACCTAGAAAAAGAAGGTCACGAGCCAGGACAGGGGTCAAGGCGGCGGCCGTGATTATGGCCGCAACCACCGCCATTGCGGTCGGCGGCGACAGGAACTTTGCGGGCGCGGTCTTGATTATCGCGAGGCTCATTTTTTTGGCCGTTGTTTGGGGTACCGGTTAAAAAGCCTAAGTTGTATCAATATACTATGTTGTATGGGAAGAAGTCAAATTCTTTAACGAAGCCGTTAAGTCAAAATCATTAAAATCAAATACATATTTTGACTTTACCCCCTCCGGAAATATTATATTATTTATGTCGGCGGGTGTGAAGGTTGCCGCTTAATCGCTCGTGCGGCTTTATGGTAATGCCAATCCTCACGAAACGGGGGTTTCCACACGCGTCGGCGTCAATAATCTTATGGAATATAACGACTTTAACCCTATAAATATCAATCCGAAAAGGAGCAATTAAATGAGCGCCCGAAACATCGACTACAACGACAAATTCCTGTCGGCCTTCCTCTCCCCGTCCGAACTCGAAAGCTACAACCCCGCCGTCGCGCAGGCGGAGAAGCTGCTGGTTTCCAGGACCGGGGCGGGCAACGACTTCCTCGGCTGGCTCGATTTGCCCGCAAAGACCTCCCGCGACCTCGTCAAATCCATAACCGACAAGGCGGGCGAAATCCGCGACAGTATCAAGGATAAGGACGGCGTCCTCATCTCCATAGGGATAGGCGGCTCGTACCTCGGCGCGAAGGCGGCCGTCGAGTTCTGCTCGCCGTCGTTTGAGGAGCTGCGCAAGCCCCGCGTGCTCTTCGCCGGGCACACCATAAACAGCGACTATCTCGCCGACATGCTCGAACTTGTCAAAGACCGCGAGGTGGCGGTGAACGTGATATCCAAGAGCGGCACGACAACCGAGCCGGCTATCGCTTTCCGCATAGTCCGCGAGTGGATGGAGAAGCGCTACGGCCGGGAGGGCGCGGCGAAGCGGATAGTGGCGACTACCGACCGGGCGAAGGGAGCGTTGCGCAAATTAGCCAAAGAGGAGGGTTACACGGCCTTTGAAATCCCCGACGATGTTGGCGGGCGCTTCTCCGTCCTCACGCCCGTGGGGTTGTTCCCGCTGGCCGTGGCGGGTCTCGACATTGCCAAGCTGCTTGAGGGCGCGGCGGGCGCGGCGGCTTTCTGTACCGGGGAGAGCGTCGAAAAGAATCTCGCGGGGCGCTACGCCGCCGTCCGCAACATCCTGTTTAGGAAAGGGTACACTACGGAGGTGATGGCGACCTTCCAGCCGCAGCTGCACTTTGTCAACGAGTGGTGGAAGCAGCTCTCCGGCGAGAGCGAGGGCAAGAACGGGACAGGAATCATGCCGGCGGGGCTCGACTACACCACCGACCTGCACTCGCTGGGACAGTGGATGCAGGAGGGGCTGCGCAACGTGTTCGAGACGTTTATGCTCCTCAAGAAGACCGCGAAGACGATGGCCGTCCCCAAGTTCGCCGACGACAGCGACGACCTGAATTATCTCGCCGGCAGGAGCTTTGAGGACATCAACGAGAAGGCTTTCCAGGGTACGATACTGGCGCATTTGGACGGCGGTGTCCCCGCGGCGGTGCTGATGCTCGCCGACCGGTCGGAGACGACGCTCGGCCAGCTGTTCTTCTTCTTCGAGAAGGCCGTGGCGCTGTCGGGGTATATGTTGCGCGTCAACCCGTTTGACCAGCCGGGGGTGGAGGCATATAAGAAGAATATGTTCGCGCTTTTGGGCAAGGCCGGCTTCGAGAAGCAGGCGCAGGCGCTTTCGGCCAGAACGAAAGACATCTCGATATGAAATCATACCGCAAAGAGTTGACGTTCAACACTCCCCACCGGCGCGACTACATAAATATTACGCCGCAGGTGGCGGAGGCGCTGCTGGAGAGCGGCATCAGCGAGGGGATGTGCCTTGTAAACGCGATGCACATCACAGCCAGCGTCTACATCAACGACGACGAACGGGGGCTGCTTAAAGATTTCGACGACTGGCTCGACGGCCTCGCCCCCCACGAGCCTGTAGACCGCTACCGCCACAACGGGTCGGAGGACAACGGCGACGCCCATCTGAAGCGCCAAATCATGGGGCGCGGGGTGGTCGTTGCGGTCACTGGGGGAAAGCTGGATTTTGGCCCCTGGGAGCAGATATTCTACGGCGAGTTCGACGGCCGGCGGGCGAAGCGGGTGCTGGTGAAAATCATTGGGGAGTAGGATAGCCCCGCAGGACGGCTTCCAAAACGCCTGTTTGAAAAATTTCAGGAAAATTTGCGTTCCTTGCCGCCGGATATTATATTCATGTAATCGGTGGGCTTTGGTGACGCCTTGGGCGGACGCTTTCGGCTTGCATCTATGAGGGGATGGCCGTAAAAATGGGTTTCAACCGCGCCTTTTGCGGGCCGTATGTTCGGAGTTCTTATCGGGCGTATGAATTGATGTAACATTATCCTTTCGCCGATGGTCTAATAAGGGTATCCGTTTTGTATCAACGGGGATGGCTTTATCACTTTTTTATATCTATCTAACCTTTTTCGTAAGGAGCAAGGAATATGCTGGTGAAGAATGTGGTGAAAGGGGCGCTCTACGCGGGCATCGTGGGGGCGTTTATGTTTGGGTGCGGTACGGTTGGCGTGGGGGAGGAAGAACTGGCGGGTTATGACGGAATGCTGGCGAGGGAAAACGGCCTGATATATCACGAGGGTTCTATACCTGTGGGGAATTGCGACATTGTTTCCGATATATCAATGGGGAGCGTTATCATCACGGGCGGGTCGGCAACCATAGCCGTCCGTGCGACGGACCCCGTCAACAGGCTGTTTATCTCGTTTAGCAACGAACCCAATGTCTATTACGAGTTGCCTTTGACCGATGATGATTATCTTGGGCTTGTCGGGGGTACTTATTTATATACCCCGGTAATATATGTTTCCCAAGAATCTTCGTCTATAAGGAACAATGAGCAGGTATCGGTGAGATTAGTGCTGCAATCGTCATCCTGTGGCAGGTCGACGGCCACAACCACACAAGTAACAACACAAGTGGTAGGGTCGGGTAACTTGCAGTTGGCGCTAAATTGGAACACAACCAGCGATGTGGATTTGCATGTGTTTCTGCCCAATGGAAACCATGTGTATTACGGCAGGAAAGTGGAGAGAGACGCGAATGGCGATACGCTTGTTCACTTGGATAGGGACGCCAACGTCTCTTGTGCAGACAATGGCGCCGCTGAAAATGTTTACTTTAGAACGCTTCAGGACGGGCTTTATCTCGTTTACCTATGTTTGTATACCAGTTGCAGTGGGGCGGATTTTACTTTGACAGCCACAGCCGGCGGGCGGATTCTTGATAATACGTATCTCAATAGTACGCGCGGTAATTTCTCGTCAACCAATACGTCAACCAGTAATTATTACAAGATCGGCGTTATAACAGTACGAGGCGGAAGGGTCGTTCCGACCGATTACAGCGCTTCGGACGTCATTGCAAAGATGAACTCAACATTGTTGAGGAAAGCGCTTGAAACCGAAGGGCCGGAAAAGACGAAGTAACGTATAAATTCCGGGATTTTTACAGATGGGTAAGGGCAGGTCTTTTGTACGGACCTGCCCTTTTTATTTCATCGCTTGTACCGCCGCCCGCTGCCTCGCGACTAATACCTCTCCCCAAATTCCATGACCCCGTCCTTGTACACCGCCTTCGACGTCTTCTTTCCGTTTTTGTCGAACTGGAGCCTTTCGCCCTCGTACTTGCCGTTGATGTAGGAGCCGCTCTCCTCAACTTTTCCCTGGCCTTTCGCGTCCTTGTGGTAGGTCTTGAACGGGCCGTTGAGCGCGTTCTTGGCGAACATCTGTTCTTTCTTTATGGCGCCGTTTTCGTAATACTCAACCTCCGGCCCCTCCTGGTCGCCCGCCGCGTATGTCCTTACGCGTTTTTTCTTGCCGTCCGGGTAGTACAGGGTTTCCTCGCCGTCTTTCCTGCCCTCCCTGTAATTGACTTCCGACCCGATTGTGCCGTCCTCAAAGTAGGATTTGGATGCCCCGACCGGTACGCCGTCGGCGTACGCGCCCTCGCTCTTGACGTTGCCGTTGGGGTACCACTCCTTTTCCGGCCCGTGCGGCTTGCCGTTCGCGAAGGTGGAGAGCTTGACCATGCCCCCGTCCTTGTTGTAGATGACCCTCGTGCTGTCGGGCTGGCCGTTTTTAAAGAACTGGTCGGACTGCGTTTTGCCGTCGTCAAAGAAGAAGGTCGTGCGGGCGAGGCTGTTGCCGCTGCCGTAGTAGCTTACCTTCTTTTTGGCCCCGTTGGGGTGGGATTCTTCGACGACCTCCTTGAGACTGCCGCCGCCGCCGCCGCCCCCGCAACCTGCCACAACAAGTGCAAACATACCGATACCGCAAGCCGTCACAAAAGACTTCAGGCGCATAGTCGCCCCTTTCTGTTTGGGATTTTTTGTTTATATTTTTGTTGATGCCGATATTGACGGATTCCACCTGTACCTGTAAGATAATATAATTACAGGGGAATGATATTTCAAAATATAAAAATCAAAACCTCCTACCACCCCGACGATTTAAAAATTCCTCCCGCCGAATCGATAACCAGGCATTCTAAATCGCTCCGCGCGTCTATGAAATTGATGATGCTTTCGGCTTCACGGCAGAATAGCCCCGTGGACAGGATGTCGGCCCTTACCGGGTCGGGGGTTCGTATCGTCAGGCTTTGGTTCCCGCCGCATGGGAAGCCGGTTGCCGGGTCGAATATGTGGTGGTAGCGGCGGCCGTCGCCCGTTTGCCTCATCCGCTCGTAGTCGCCGCTTGTGAACACGGCGCCGGACTCCGCGGGGATTGCGGCGACCAGTTCGTCCGGGCGGCGCGGGTGGCGGACGCCTACTCGCCAGGGGGCGCCGTCGGGCCTGCGGCCGGAGGAGATGATGTCGCCGCCGGCGGATATCAGAAAGTCGCCCGCGCCGTGAACCGTCATCAACGCGCCGAGCCATTTGATAATGAAACCCTTGGCAATCCCGCCGACGTCAACGCGGGTAGACGGCGTGTCGAAAAACACGCTGTCGCCGATGTCATTAACACGTATCTTTTTGTAATTAACGGATTGAAGAGTTACGGATACGGCCGCCGAATCGGGTATGGGGACGCTGTCGCCGCATCGCTCGCACAGCCCCCAGAGCTCTTTTAGCGGCAATACCGAGATGTCGAAAGCGCCGCCTAAGGTATCCCCGTAGGCGGTTCCCTGCCGCAGCATCTCCCCAAGCGGTATCGATACCGGCAGAGCGTTTGATGTTCGCGTATTGACGGCGTTGATTTCCGACGAGTCACCGGTCGCCGAAAAGCGCCTTTCGCATTGAGACAGGAGGGAATCGATTGAGCGCCAGAGCGGGGCGTGGTTGTAACGGGGCGGGACGGATATTGTGATTTCTACCATTGTGTCCATGCGGAAGAAGAGCTGTTTGCGGACGACGCGGGTGCCGTTATTAGAACATGAAGGCAGTGTTAGTACTGATATCAGTATTAACAAAGAGACGCTTTGCCGTTTCAAATGGGTAGCTCCGTATAGTTATCGCCGCGCGGGAACCTCCCCCGTTTTATATAAAATAAAATTCCGGTATTATCCGTGTCAAGGCTTTTTTATTTTGAACTTTTGGCGAACATCCTGCCGGCGCATTAATGTATATTAATAGCAAGCGCAATCCGGCGCCAAACACTGGAGCTTAAACGATGGCAATAATACCACCCGACGCGGACGTCCTCCCCCAGCTTCAGTCCCCAAGGCCACCCAAGCAAATAAACGGGCCGAAAAACCAAAATCGTCAGTACCATTTCCACTACTATACCAACCATACGTCGATATCAACATCATTATTATCACTGTAAGGCATCCTTTTCCGCTTCAGTAAATGACTTTGACATACGAATTGCGTGTATTATCGCATTTTTAATCTTTTCAGGAACTTCGCCCAGACGCTCATACTCACCGCTTGCGCAAGCTTGTTTAAAAGACTCCTCGTCGGTTTGGTATAAGTGTCTTTTATTACACTGAATACAAGATTCTTTAGTTAAAGCGTCCCAGTCTGAAACATTTAACCTCACTATTGAATTTATATCATATTTTGCCATCTTATACGCATTTTCTATCTTAGACGTAACATAAAAATACTTTACATTGTTCAGATGTTTATAAACAACAATAATCCGGTGCTCACTGTCTGACCTTGGCGGCAGCTTGGCTTTAAAAACGTGCCATTTTTTCACAGACATCATCTCAGGCGGAAACGGAATCTGCATTTAAATCTTCCTTCAAAATTGCCAAAAACTCCTTATCCTCTTTAAAGGGATCGCAATCTTTCTCAAACTTTGAAAGCCACGTATCGTCTTCCGGGTCGTCAAAAAAATCTTCTATTTCCATAATAATGCTTGGATTGACATAAGATAATTTTGTCCCATGTTTTTTCCATTCGGGATAATTATGTGAGAAGGCGCTCTGCGTTGTCCAACTATAACGCCCGAACTCTCTTAGCGAAAAGTCGAGAGACTCCTTAAAACTTTCCGACAACTCATCATTATTTTGGGTCATAATCTCAACTTCGTTCTCGCTCAAATCTTTAACATAAGACAAGTAATCAATTTCAGCTGAGTTTATGTTGTACGTAACTCTTTTTAGTATATTAGAAGCGGTCGAGGCCACCGGCCCTAATTTCATAGCAATATAGGTGTCGTCTGTTGCCAAACATCCGAAATGGCGTAAATGATGCCTGTCCGAAAAATAGAGCATTTTCAATAAATAGACTCTATTAAAGCGGTCATTGTTATCAAACGGCGCATTGCTCTGTAAGTAATACAATGCCTGTAGGATTTTACGAACAGACGGTAATTTGACCATTTTGTTCCTCCGTTGCCCTGGCCATGTTTAACGCTATCCTGTTAGCGAATTGCGCTAACATCTTGCCGTTCTGGTTTCCTGTTTAAAATACGTTATGGTTGTAATAATTACGTCATTTAATTCAAAAAAATTATTTTGTTTGGGGGCTAGGAGGTTCAAAATCGACTTTCAGGACGCCCAAAACCCGCCGTCTGACCCAAAAAAACGCCGTTTGGACACCGTTTAGGCCGTTTTTAGGGTGTCAGACCGCCTTTCCGCCGTCCTCGACAGGCCGTATACGCCGCTATACCTCCACGAAGTCATTATAGTCTAAAGGCGCTTCCAAGGCGCTTGCCGTACCAAACCAATGTAGTTCCTGCTATAACACCCATTCAAACAATATAGAGGTAGTCTGTGAGGTAAGTCGTGCAATTTTAACTTGGGAATTATCCCCTTAATTCCGCAGTCTCCCTTACATCGCCGTCGCCCGAATCCCTATAAACTCCAATCATTTTGGCGGTTTTTTCCGTTTTCGTGGCTCGCAGTACGGTAAACCGCGTGAAAATTTTCAAAAATCTTTATTATACTAATTTGCGGGAATTTATTTCGCCGCCTTTGCACATATCATAGTAGTCAAATAGTGATTCTCCACGCCGGATTTTGGGTTGCGGGTTTAAGTATGTAATTCCCAAAATAAGGAGGAGACCGCAAAACGGCCTCCCCCTGCTTCAGTTCCCAAGGCACCTCACAGAAAAACCGCCGCGCTTGGCCTCGTAGTCCTCGTACACGTAGTCGTTGATGTTGTTCATGTTCCGGTAGTACGCGCTGCCGCTCAAGCTCTCCGTGGCTGTCCACCAGTAGCCGTAGAAACCGGCATTGAAGAAACTGCCATCGGTGAGGCGGAAGCCGCCCGGCAGAGCCGAAAAGCCGTACGTATCCGCCCAACTTCCGTTATTGTACCAACCGCCTGTTGATTTCAGATAGTTACCGGCCGTTGATGAACCGCCCACAAACGTAACCAACTCTTCCCACTCCGCACGGGACGGCAAATGCCAGCCAACCGGACAAGCCCCTCGCACTCCGCTCGGTTTCGTGATGGAACTTGACGCCCCTTGCATTGCCGCGCTCCACGTGTACAGCCTGCCGTACTTATTGCAACTGTCGGCACTGCCTCCATAACACCACGAACTGTCCGCCGTTTGATAATTCAAATTCTCCGCCATCCACGTCTGACTGCCTATCGTTACAGACTTGTACGTTTTATTGTCCCGCGTATCGGTGAACGTTGTTCCCGTCACAACAATCTCCGTCCACTTAGCGTATAGCGTAACATTGCCGGTAACTTTGTAAGATGAACCGGCGGCGTAGTTAGTTCCCGTACCGCCGCTACTCGTATTCCACCCGCCGAAGTTATACCCCGCCCGCGTCATACTGCCATGTCCGGAAATCGTTATCGTAGAACCGGAATCCGTACTGACAGCCGCGGGGACGTTAACCGTCGTACCATTGCCATTATAGGTTACAGTATACGTTGGGTAAGCCGTCCACTTCGCGTATAGGGTAACGTTGCCCGTAACTCTGTAAGATGTGCCGGCGACGTAGTTGGTGCCCGTACCGCCGCTACTCGTATTCCACCCGCCAAAGTTATACCCGCTTATTGTCATACTACCCTGCTCCGAAAGCGTTATCGTAGAACCGGAATCCGTACTAACCGACGCGGGGACGTTAGCCGTCGTGCCGTTGCCGTTGTAGGTTACCGTGTATGTGGGATAAGCCGTCCACTTCACGTACAGAGTAATGTTATTCCTAACCATGTAAGAAGCCCCCGCGTTGTAGCCGGTTCCGGTACCGTTGTTGTCTTTCCATCCGTCAAATGTATATCCGGTTCTCGCCAAATCCCCTTTGCCAGGAAGCGTTATGCTTGTACCGGAATCCGCCGTAATCGCTACAGGAGTATCCCCGCTTGTCGCGTTATTGATGTTAAACTTTACTGTATAAACTAGAATCCACTTTGCATATAGCGTAATGCTGCCAGTAACTCTGTACTTAGAATCCGCGTTATAGTTGGTTCCCGTACCGGAGCTGTTTGTATTCCATCCGCCGAATCTGTAATGGATAGAATCCGGGCGCTCGTATCTGATTTTTACCATATCTCCCAGCGTTGGAAGCGTTATGCTATCGCCGTATAATATTTGGCTAACCGCCGCCGGCGTAGTCCCGGTAGCTCCGTTGCCGTTAAAAGTTACGGTATAATGCGGTGTGAAGTTGGCCTTAATCGTAGCGTTCCACCCCAGTAGAACGCTCGTTGACGCGCTGTTCGCGTCGGTGAACTGGGCAAGCCCGCTTGTCAGCGACCAGCGGAAAAAGACATATCCGTTGTTTGGTGTCGCCTTTACGCTGACCGGTGTTTCGGCGGCAATATTGTTTTGCGCAGTCGGGCTTACGGAGCCGCCGCCTCCGCTCTCCACTTTCAGATTGTACGTGATGGTCATGTTTTCCGGCGTACTGACGCTGATATCCGCGCAGCTTGAGAGCAGCATGAGCGTCAGCGCGGCGGTCAGCGCCGATGCCGTTAGCAGTTTGGATAATACGTTTGATTTCATTTTTTTCCTTTCGTGACGGTATATTTGTAATAAACACGCCTAAAACCTGATTTCAAAGTTAAGGCCGAAGAGGTACGTTAGTTCCGGGATTGTTTCCCGTTGGGATACTTTGTCGTTTACTTCTACCTCATAAGTATATAATCCGTAAGCGATGCGCATATTGACACCGAATACCCACACCGCCAATTTCAATTCCGCCCCGCCTTGCAAACCGAAATCGATACCCGGCCCGGATATTTTGATGGGTATGGGTTCTTTATTGTAATTAAGCGTACTTTTAAGGCCGTAGCTACCAAACACGATTCCCGGACCGCCGTAGACGCTCGCGATATTTCCGGCGTGCCATTCTAAGAAGCCGGCGAACTGATACGCGTCAAAATCAAAACTATAGTCCATCGTCATGTATGGGGCTACCATCGTGTCGCTCGCTGACCCTTCGCACCACCCGAATCCGACATAGGCGCGGCTATGCTTGCTCAGGCCAATCCTGAAATACGTTTCGGGAGAGGGGTAATCGCTGCCAAGCCCCCATACTCTTATGCCCAAAGAGTGTTTAGGGCGCGGAGGTTTTTCTTCTTTGTCGTAGGCGTAATGGGTAGTCCTTTTTGATGAGTATGACCTAACTCGGCTAATGCGGTGCGTATCGGCGAAATCCGGCTCTTCCTGTGCCTCCGGTTCCGGGCTATACATATTTTGGCGGGTGTTGTCCCACGTTTTGTACGTTTCATTTAATGTAGACGGCGCGGGGGCGGGTTCAGGTTCGGGGTGTGCGCTGAAGAACTTGCTGCCGAACATATTTTCCACAACAGTATTGGAGACTTGCGTAAGGTCTTCTATTGTTTTTAGCGGGCTGACGGCTTCGCCGTTGAATCTGGTTCTCGCCGCTTCAGTGTTAATGATGCGGGCGGAGACCGTGAAAAAGCCGAACGCGGGGGTTATGGAGGCCGCGCAGACGTATTTGATGCCGAATTGTCTGCCTATATCGCAAATCAGGCCATCGTCTAAGGGGTCTTTGCGCCTGGATTGTTCTTCACCGGCGGCGGCAAGGAAAGCGGCCGCGTTTTCGTGATTTATGCAAAAACCGCTGTTGGTAAGAGAAGCGAGCAGGTATGTGCCGAGGACGTACTTTTCGTTGTCGGGGACGTCGCCGGTTACATAGACGGCGACCGGTCGTGGGAATGGTTCAGGGGTGGTTCCGACCTCTTGGGCGATGGCGGCGCAAGGTAAAATTAACAGCGGGAGGGCTGTATATAATAAGGATATTCCATAATTATACAGGCGGCTTACGTGTGAAGACGTGCGAAGCCGCGGGCGGCCAGGCGTTGCCGAAGCCGATGATATACGGACGCACGCACGTGTGCGTGGTGGTGGGGGGGGGGGGGGGGGGGCAACAACAAACGCCGCGGCAACCAAAATTGGCGGGCTCTCAAAAGGGGGGACTGTCTTTTCTACATTTTTCGCATTAACCCAAAAACAGCGCGCAAACCC
>JAITCM010000087.1 GCA_031283085.1 Chitinispirillales bacterium
GGGGAAAGTCTCGCCGCGGAGGTCTATTTCATGTTTTAGGGCAATATCAGCCATCAACCCGGACAACGATTTTTTGACGCCGACCGGCACCTCGGACGTATCCACCTCACTCATGTCCAAACGAATAACCGGATAGCTCTCCCACGCCCAATCCGTCCCGGCTATGGCCAGCCCCTCAAACAGCTCCCGCTTCCCGCTGAACAGCGCGTTGAGCGTCCAGCACATCAGCGTCTTCCCGAAGCGCCGCGGGCGGGACAGGAAGAACTGGTTGGCGCCGGTGCCGGTGAGCAGGTCGTAGATATAGCGCGTCTTATCGACGTAGAGGAGGTCCTCCCGCCGTATCGCCTCGAAGATTTGACGGCCTAAAGGTAGCTTTTTCATGTATGGGTAAAATAATAAAAGGCGCAAGCAAAATCAAAAATTTTAACGGTTTGCGGAATCAACAATACCTATCCGCGGGTTTGCAGTCTACGCGTTTTGGGAAATACATACCGGCAGGCATGGCCATAGCTGTGCTCCAACCATCAGTAAAACATATCACACCGGCGGATTCATACCTGTTCCTGTATCGGGGAAAGCCGTATCAACACCCGAAATACCGGCGTTCCAACCCGTGGAAATTGGTATCAACGCCCGGAACACATCCGCCCCCGCACGGGGACGCCTGTCCCGTATCACCTAAAAACATTAAAAACAAGGAGAGTATGCCATATCCATAATGACCGGGAGTAACGTTTGTATCAATATAAACCATTTAATCAAAAATAGGGGGGTAAGGTATTTTCCGTTGACGTGGTGAATTTGAATACCGTCGTTATCAACGCGCCGAGCGTTCAGCATAAAATATACGCCATGAACGCCAGAGAAGTGCGGGACGCGATAATGTCGCGGAAGGATATGGCTGAAGGAAAATAGCGAAAATTCATTTAACGTTTCTCGTAAGGAGTTTTTATTTTCACCGACAAATTAAAAATTAGGAGGATATGATGGCAAGCCAAAGCAGTGTTCTCAAAGCAATGGTAGTGGTAACAATAGTCGCGGTATCGGCGTTTGGGCAAACATGGAAAGATATAGCGGGAGTAGCGAATAAGACTGCCACGGTCACCGATAAACGCGACGGGCAAAAGTATCGTGCCGTAACGATAGGCGGTAAAACGTGGATGGCGGAGGATTTGAATTACAAGACCGGCAATAGTTGGTGTTATAATGATAGCGATTCCTATTGCAAAAAGTACGGCAGGCTATACGATTGGGAAACGGCAAAAACGGCTTGCCTGGCGGGGTGGCATCTTCCCACGGTTCAAGAATGGGATAATTTGTCGGAAGCGGTGGGGGGCGTTAGGAAGTCGGTAAAAATAGGTAGTGAGGACGTTTTTTATTGGGATGGCGCGGGTAAGAAGTTGAAGTCAACAAGCGGTTGGTACGATAACGGTAATGGGACGGACAATTACGGCTTTACGGCTCTGCCGGGCGGCGGCCGCAGCTCCGGCGGCAGGTTCCTCAATGCCGGTAACAACGGCCACTGGTGGACGGCCACGGAGAACGGGAGCGGCAACGCGTACCTCCGGGATATGCGCTACAACAGCGACAATGTGTACGAGTACTACTTCGTCGCGGGTATCGGTTTTTCTGTTCGTTGCGTTCGGGACTGACACGGGGGAAGGCCGTCTTGCGGCTTTCCCCTTATTTTCATCGCGCAGTCCCAAGCGTCTGTTTCACGGCAACGCTTACCTCTGGTACGTGTGCTACCTCATCGACTACGTGTACGAGGGCTACGGCTTATCGGCGCGGTGCGGCAGGCGCATTTCGACTTCGCTCAATGGCCGCAACGCTCGCCCCCAAATGACAACTATTCCGCGGGCACAAAAGGTTGGGTCGGGTGATGTTGTTGTCGGCGGGGGCGGTGCGGGGCCGGGCAATAACTATGGAACTATACCACCGACAACTAAATATTGCGCCTATCATTCTGGATTGCCTACGGCGCGATAAACACGGTGGCAACGCCTTCGATAAACAAGTTGCTTCGGCGCTTCGCACCTCGCAACCTGTTTATCTCGCCGCAAGGCAATTCATAATTCTAAAACGGCGCAACATTTAATTGGTTTTTCAACAGTAACGGCTTAAAATAAAAATGTGTTGACTCGAGCAAATATATTATATTGTCATAAATGGCTTTTTGGGGCTACTTAAGGTGGTCATTGCGATGCATTGAGCCTGTCGAAATGAGCGTAGCCGAAATGCGGTTTGGGAACGATGGGGGCTACATTATGGGACGGTAATGATTTCATTTAAAATATTTATTGTAACGAACCTCCCGCACGAAAAGTATATTATTTTATGATTTTCAGCGGATGTCGTGGGGGGGTTGCATGACGGATTCATTGATTCAAGCGAAAAGGAATATGAAGATGCGGATGAAAAGACGGGTTTCGCGGGTTGTCGCTGTGTCGTTATTTGCGGTGTTGGCCGGCGCGGGTTTCGCCGCGGTCTTTGCGGAGGGCGCCGGTTGCGCGGTGAAGGGGATTATGGGCAACGTCAAGGTCTTCGGCGGGCGCGGTAATGCCGACCGCGACAATGTTGCCACCTGGCCGGACGCCCGGCTCAATATGGCGTTGCGGGAGAGTTACGTGATAGCGACCTTAGCCGAGTCCGAGGCGCGGATTGAAACGCAGAACGGCAGCGAGGTCAGGCTCAAGGAGAATACGGTGGTGGAGGTCGCCAAACTTGCGGGCGGGACGGGGGTTACCAGGCTCAAGGTAAGCGACGGGAGCGTCGTGGCCAATGTCAAGAAGATGATGGGCGCCAAAGGTTCTTTTGAGATGGAGACGCCGACTTCGCTTGCGGCCATCCGCGGGACGACGGTGGAGTTGGATTCCCGGAAAGGGGCGGGGACCACGGTCAAAACGTTTGACGGCACTGTGCAGGTTACGCCCGTTGGAAACAAGAGTTCCACGGCGGTTGGCCACTACAATATGACGGAGGTCGCCCCCGGGCAGAAGGGGGCCAAGGCGCGGGCGGTTCCCGGTTTTTACAGGCAGAAGACTACGAAATTGTTGAGCGAGGAGGAGGCCGCGGCGCTCACCGGGTTTCGGCGTGTGATACTGACGATGTCCGAGCTTGAGGAGGTAAGGGGCAGGCTTGAGGGCGACGGCATTGCCTGCGGCGTGGGCGTGGGGGAGGCAAGCGACGAGATGACGGCGCGTAAAATATCGTCGGACGCGGCGCGGACGGAGCTTGCCAAGTCTATGGGTACGCAGGTACAACGGATAAGCGAGTCATACGCGCAGAACATGGGCGGCGAGGCCGGGAAGATTTGGGAGGAGGGTGTGCGGCAGATAACGAACGTCAGCGTACGCGGGTCGTCGGTGCACACGACGCTCACGCAGTTCAACGCGGACAAAAAGGTATTCAAAGTATACTCTCTGATGATAATGCAGCCGTGGCGGACGAAAGGGCTCTTCGCGAATGTCATGGACAGGATGGGGGAGGAAGCGGAGCTTAGGGTGAAGAAGAACGATATGATGGACAGGATGGACGGGGCGATACGGGCTTACAATACTAAATATCACGACAGATAGGGGAGGAAACGCGGTATAATGGACGGCGTTATTTCATCTATTGCTACGTTGTGGGCGGGGGAAAATGTCATCGTTCGAGGTTTTTTTGTTCCTGCCTACACTGTAAAGTTGGCGGTTTTATTGCTTGTCGCGTTTGTTGTGCACGAGATTATCGTCAGGCTTTTGTTGCCGGTGCTTAAGAATCTCAGCCGGCGGACGGCTACGCGGCTGGACGACATTGTTTTTGACAGGCGCCTTTTCCACCGCGCCGCGCATCTGATTCCGGCGCTTATCATTTACTCCTGTCTGCCGCGAGTTTTGGTCCCGGAGACGGAGGTGCACTCGCTGCTCCGTAAGGCGGTGGACCTCTACTTCGTGCTTGTGAGTTTGGCCGTGTTCGACGCGTTGCTCAGTGCCGTTCGCGATGTCTACGATATGCACAACAAGTCGGGTAAGGTCAGCATCAACGGGGTTGTCCAGGCGCTCAAGATAATAGGCACGTTTGTCGCCATCATCTTTGCGGTCAGCCTGCTGGCCGGGAAGAGCCCGCTCTACTTTGTGTCCGGCCTCGGCGCGTTTACGGCCATTTTGATGCTGATATTCAAGGACCCTTTGCTTGGACTTGTAGCCGGCGTGCAGTTGTCCACTATGGACCTTGTCCGCAAGGGCGATTGGATAGAGATAGCCAAGCACGGAGCGGACGGGGAGGTAATAGACATCTCGCTAACGACAATTCGGATACAGAATTGGGACAAGACGATTGTTTCCATACCGGCCTACGAATTCGTCTCCTCTTCCTTTAAGAATTGGCGCGGCATGAGCGAAAGCGGCGGCAGGCGCATAAAACGCTCCATGCGTTTCAAGATAAGCACCGTCCACTTCCTCACCGATGAGGAGACCGAACGTCTGCGCAGGATAAAATTGCTGGCGCCGCATATTGAAGGGCAGCTGGCGGAGATGAGCAAATTCAATGCGGAGGAGTTTTCCGGCAGCGATATGTCAATCCCGGCTAACGGTCGGCGCCTGACGAACATCGGCACGTTTAGGGCGTACTGCGACGCGTATTTGCGCAAGCATCCGGGCATAAATCAGGGCATGACGATAATAGTGAGGCACTTGGAGCCGACGGAGACCGGCTTGCCGCTGGAACTCTATATGTTCACGAGCGACACGCGGTGGGAAGAGTACGAGAACGTGCAGGCGGGCATATTCGACCACTTGCTGTCGCTTGTTCCGGTATTTGGGCTGGAGATTTATCAACGGTAAACGGACACATTGAAAAAGACAAAACATGAAACGGCTAACACTATTCCTCATAACAACCTCTTCGCCGGAATCCCCGCCGCCGGTGTGAAAAACGTGGCCGTTTTTTATTCCCCCGTTTTTACCTTGCTGGATGACATTTAAAATAAATAACCAATCCAACCCGTGCGCGTAAATTATATTACCGTAATGTGCGGGCGTGTCTTTTGGGGCGAACAATATAAAGCAAAGGAGGCAAGGCAATGGAGCGTGAGTATGCCGCGGAGTTTTTTCCGAAAAAATTTTCGACGATGGAGCGAAAGCGCGCCGAGGCGATGGGGAGGCCGCTGACGAGCGACCGCATAGCGTCGTTGCTGTCGTTGCGTTTCAACAGGGAGCCGCTGTACAAATCGGTGGATGATTTCTATACCCCGGAGTACGCCGAGGCGCTGAGGTCTGGGATGCCGCCCTCCGAGTTATCCAAGGTTACCCGCTACCGCAACCCTACGCAAAAGGAGGCGAATCTTCTGTACGGCGACATCCACTCGAAAGAGCAGTTGTACGAATACAGCGCTTCCAACGCTTCGGATTGACGTTTACCTGACCCGCCCCCCGATAGATATGTCTTTCTTCTCCGGGTGATTTGTGGTAATCTCAAAGTTTCCGAGGACGGATTCTTTTCCGGTGCCCGGCGTGTTAATGTCTAATTTGTAGGTTTTAAGCCCGTCGTCCCGCTGGGTGTCGTTTGTCGGCGCGAAGGAGAACTTTACTTTTTGTGGGGCGTTTGCCGCCCAGCCCGGAACATTTTGGCCGTCTTGGGGTATGAAGACGACCTCACTTACTTTCAGGTCTTTTTTGGCGGAGGAGAGCAAGAGCGTCCGTTTTGCCGCGCTCTCGAAATCGAGGTAGTTGTCGGAGACCGCTATGGCTTCCGGCGGCGCCGCTACGTTGAACTCGATTGTCAGGTGGAGCGCAGGGGTGTTCGCGGCGTTTGAGTTTACGGTGACGCCTCTGCTGTTTTGACCGGGGGAGAAGCCCTTGAGGTTGACTTCCGGTTTGATGAAGCCGCTTTTGCCGGGGGCTATGACCGAGTCAAATGACACTACGGTGCATCCGCAACCGGGGCGTACGCTTGAGATTTTGAGGGTCTCGTTGCCGGTGTTGGTCAGTTTAAAGTTTGCCTTGAGTATTGATCCTGCGGCGACTTTTCCGCCGTCGTAGGTCATTTTTTCGACTTTGATTTCGGGGGCCGCGAAAACGGCCGCCGCTCCCGCGGCTATGAGCAACGCGGAAAAAGTTTTGCTAATCGGTGTCATTTGCCTGCCCTTTCGTATATTGTGTATTGGCGGAAAAAAGCCGCTGTTATTTGGCCGCTTCGGGGGTTTTGAGCGAAATCTCCATCGCGAACTCGCCTAATGACGACAGTATCGGCACCACAATCGTAGGGACGCCGCTGATGGACGCCACCGTGTGGTTCTTGCCGACCACGACCTTGGGCAGGGAGATGGAGAGGTTGTAGTTCGTCAAATACTGCTTGGAGTTGCCGGCGACGATGTTGACGAGCTCGCCGATGCCGTCGGTCACCTCGTCGCCCATGTCCGTTACCTGCATACCGAGGAGGGCGCTGACCACCTTGAACGCCACGTCCTGCGGAAAACTAAGGCATATAGACCCCGCCGCCTCCCCGGTTAGCCCGATGACCCCAGTCACGTCGTAACTGTGTGCCGAGCTGTCCTTGAGAGAGAGCTTGCCCGCTTTACCATCAATGTTGAGCATCTTTTTGAGTGTCTCTATTGTTGACATCACAAAAGGATTGACGTACGACACGTCCATATCACGCCCCCCCACGGTTTTATATTTTTATGTACGGACGATTTACCGGTGTAACGGCACATCTATAATAAGGGAACCTCTAAAAATCTGGATTGGCAACGCCTTCGATACACACATTGCTTCGGCGCTTTGCGCCTCGCAACTTGTTTATCTCGCCGTAGGCAATCCAGAACGATGTACCTTTTTTAGAGATGCCCATAACTTTAAAATATATATTAATGGCAGCCTGATATGCAAATTTTTTTATTTTCTTAAAGATACCGGGGCAGGGTGTCAATATTTAATATTAAATATCGGTGGATTATCGGCGCGCGCTAACGTATATTTATATATTAGGTTGCGCGTCCGTGCAACCGTAACCGTCGCATACCGATAACCTGAGGGAGGGCCGACACAATGGGCCAAATAACCCGATTGCCGCTTATGGTCGCGGCGGTAGCCGTCCTGACCGCCCTCGCCGGCCCAGCCGCCGCCCAGGTCCCCGTCCGCTACGAGGCCGAGGCCGCGACCGGCAACAATACGGAGACTGTCGACCTCGCCTCCGCTTCCGGCGGCAAGTATGTCAGGATGAAAGAAGGCAGCCTTACTTTCAACGTCACCGCCCCGTCCGCCGGCTTCCACACCGTTTGGATATTTTACTCCCAGACGTATGACGCCTCCAAGACGCAGAACTTCGTCGTCAACGGCGACGTCTACGGGACGCCGAGCGGGACTATAGGTTTCCCGCAGACCGGGGCCATAGACGGGCCGCCGGTTTTTAAGAACCTGAAAGCGATAGGCAAAGTCAGGCTCAGATCCGGCGCGAACACGCTCGCGATTGCCAAAAGTTGGGGATATGTGGACATCGACTACATAGAGGTAGGGCCCTACGTCTCGGAGCCGTTCGCTATCCGCGGGTCGCCCGTTACGCCGAACGCCTCGGTTAACGCCAAAAAGATATACCAGTTCCTGCGTGAAAATTTCCAAAGTAAGGTGATAAGCGGCGTTATGACCAACACCGTGACGGTGAATGACGGCCGGTACACACCCTGCGTCCCCGACAGTCAGGCGGAGATGGCGCATATAAAAAGGGTTTCCGGCAAACTGCCCGCGCTCATGGGGTTTGACTTCATGCACAGTAGCGGGCTGAAGTCGGATGACGAGTGGTTCACGGGCTACACCAACGGGACGCTGTCGCTCGCCGAGGCGTTCTTTAAGCGGGGCGGGATTCCCATATACTGCTGGCATTGGAAAGACCCGCTCAAGAAGATTGAGGAGAGCGCGTTCTACTCGGATAAGACGACATTCGACCTGACCAAGGCATTCAAAAGCGCCGATTACACGGAGACGAATTTCAACGAGAACAGCGCCGAGTATAAGGGTATCGTTGAGGACATCGACCGCGTCGCCGGTTATCTGAAGGGGCTTGCCGACAGGGGCGTTCCGGTGCTGTGGCGGCCGTTGCACGAGGCGGCGGGCGGGTGGTTCTGGTGGGGGCGCGACAAAAAGCCCGAACCGTGTCGGGCGCTGTACCGGTTCATGTTCGACAGGATGACGCGCCGCCACGGGCTCAACAACCTGATATGGGTGTGGACGACGGAGGAGTCGGGGCGGGAGCTTGATTGGTATCCCGGCGACGACGTCGTGGACATCGTAGGGCGCGACTACTACCCCAACCCCGACCAACGGGCCAAGGAGCACGGCTCGCGCGTTGCCTCATTCGAGAACATCAAGAGCATCTTCGGCGCGAAGAAAATCATCGCCCTAAGCGAAAACGGCGCCCTCCCGCACCCCGACAGCCTTGTTGCCGACGGCGCGGAGTGGTCGTGGTTCATGCCGTGGTACGGCGACTTCACGACGGACGTCAACGTTCCGGCGATATGGAGTCAAACGATGAACCACAGTTACGTTATCACGCTGGATAAAATGCCCGGTTGGGACAACTATCAAATTAACCCTACGTCAGCACGCAGAGCGGCGCCCGAAACGTCGGCGCGGCAGCGTATCACCGTGATTTCCCGCCGCAATTCATTGGAGTTAAACGTTAAGGGGACGGACGTGCGGAGCGTGGAACTGTTTGATTTACGCGGGGCGCGGTTAGCCGTTTTGAGCAGGGATAGATTGAGCGACGGCAAACACAGTTTCGCCGTAAACGGCTTGGCGCGGCAAATGTGTTTCGTCAGGGTAACCGGTGTTGACAGGAGGGTGACGACGCTGTCTGTCGGAATCAATTAATAATTATACCGGCACTGAAACGCGCCGACCGAAAATTGCGACGCCGTTGGGAGAAGTTATATGTCCGATACGTAGGGCTTAACGGACACCGAAAGGACTTGTATGAAAAAGTTTGCCATGACCCGGCGCGGAAGGATGCCGTCGCTTGCCGCCGTGTTCGCGTCGATTGCGGTGTTTGCCGTTATGTTTTTCGGTTGCGCGTCTAAGGCAAAAACGTCATCCGCTCATATAAAGAGCGGGGCGGAGACGCTTACCGACGAGAGAGACGGGAAGAAATACAGGACGGCGGTGATAGGCGACAGGAGATGGATGGCGGAGAATTTGAATTATCGTCCGCAATCCGGAAACTCCCGGTGTTATGGGGATAGCGATTCCCACTGCAAGAAATACGGCAGGTTGTACGACTGGAATACGGCTGCGGCGGTTTGCCCGTCGGGATGGCATTTATCGTCTCGCGAAGATTGGAGAGAGTTGTTGATTGTGGCGGGTGGCGGGCTGGGGGCGGGCAAGGCGTTGAAAGCGAAAACCGGTTGGAGTAAGAACGACGACGATGAGGCTGACGGCAACGGAACGGATGATTACAGGTTTTCGGCTCTGCCCGGCGGTGCCCGCAACCCTGAGGACGGCGATTTCGACGGTATCGGTGAATACGGCTACTGGTGGACGGCGGCGGAGTACGGTAACGACGAAGCGTTCGCCCGGGGCATGGGCCGCGACGACGACGTGTTCGGCGACGACAATAACCACGCGGGTGACGACGACTTGAACGCCGTCGAAAAGGGCACCGGTCTTTCCGTGCGGTGTGTTCAGGACGGAAGCGCCTCGGCGGAAGAACAACGCGAAGCGGAGCGGTTGCGTGTCGGAAAAGCGGCGGTTTATTTTACCGATTCGCGAACCGGCCGGAAATATCGTGCGGTGGAGATAGGCGAACAAACGTGGATGGCGGAGAATTTGGAATATCAGCCGAAGAACGGAAACTCATGGTGTTACGGCAATGATAAATCCAACTGCGCCGCGTACGGCAGGCTGTATGATTGGAATACGGCAACGAAAGCCTGTCCGGCCGGATGGCATTTACCGGCCGAACGGGAGTGGGACAGTTTGGCGCGGTGGGCCGGAAGCGAGAGGGATATGAATGAGCGGGGGGACGATTACAGGGAAGACGCGGGCAAGCGCCTTAAAGCAAGAAACGGTTGGAATGTTTGGCGCAGCGCAAGCGGCAACGGAGCTGATAAATACGGATTTTCAGCCATGCCCGGCGGCCACCGCGCCGCTACCAGGAGCGACATTTTCAACAATATCGGCTACTACGGCTACTGGTGGACGGCTACGGAGCGCAGTATCGATAACGCCGCCGCACGAACCATGAACTACGACGACGGCGATATGTCCGAAGACGACGGCGACATTCGCTACGGCTTTTCGGTGCGCTGTGTCCAAAATGCCCAAAAATAACGCTTAACCGTAACCCAAAAGAGCATTTTCGGATGCGTTGAAAACGTAAAAATGCACCTGCAAAACCTAACCCTGCAAAATTTCCGTAACCACACTGCCCTCTCGCTCTCATTCCCCAAAGAGGGGGCGCTCTTTGAGGGGGCAAACGGCGCCGGAAAGACCAACATCCTTGAGGGTATCAATATGCTCTGCACCGGCCGCTCGCAACGGGGCGCGGCACGGGCGGACATGATTGCCTACGGTCAGGAAGCGGCTTTCATCTCCGGGGACTTCCGTTTCGACGACAGTAACGGCGACGACGGCGGCGTTATCGTCCAAAACGCCGCGCTTGGCTTCTCCCGCGACAGGAAGACGGTGATGAAGCTCGATGGAGAGAACGTCGGCTCCTACACGGAGTGGTTCGGGGAGCGCCCCGCGGTCTCCTTCGGGGCGGACGACTTGGAGCTGGTCTACGGCGCGCCCGAGGCGCGGCGCAAATTTTTGGATATGCTCGTCAGCCAGACCGACCGCGCCTACCTTTCGGCGCTCCTCGCCTACCGGCGTGCGATGGCCTGCCGGAACGCGCTCCTGGGCAAAACCGGCGACGCCGCGCAGTTTGAGGTCTACGAGCAGGCTATGGCGGAGTCCGCCGTGAGACTCGTCTTCAGCCGCGTGGAGGCGGTGCGGGAACTCTCCGCGTTGACGAGCGGTTTCTACGCGGAAATCAGCGGCGGCGCCGAGGCCGCCGACGTGGAGTACGCGCCCAAAGTCAAATGCGATTCTTTTGACGGGCTGGAGTGGCAAAGCGTATATTTGGTATCATTGGCGGAGCGCCGCGAAAAAGACGTCGAACTTATGTACACGGCGACGGGCCCGCACCGCGACGACCTGCGTTTCACGCTGGGGGGCAGGGCGGCAAAGGCGCACGCGTCGCAGGGACAGTGCCGCAGCTTCGCGCTCTCCCTGAAGCTCGCCTCGGCGCGGTTCATAGAGCAACGGCGCGGCGGCGGAATGGTCTTTCTGGTAGACGACGCCGTTTCGGAACTCGACCCGGAGAGGACGTCGCGGGTCTACCCCCTGCTTGAGGGCAGGGGCCAGGTATTCATAGCGACGCCCCGCTGCCAAGCGGCGCTGGGCGGGAGGGTGATGAGATGCGCGGTCGATTCAGGAAACGTATCGACATGGTGAACAGAGGCGGGTCGCCGGTAAGCGTCGGCAATTTTATAGACGCGATGCTGGAGAAGCTGTTGCCGGGTTTCCGCGCCGTCTGCAAGGAGTGGGAAGTTGTCGACAGGTGGCACGAAATAGTAACCGGCCGCATATCGGAGGAGTCGGAGTGTTCGCGGGTGGAAAACGGAGTGCTGCACGTAAGGATAGAGTCTTCTACATGGAGGCAGGAAGCCACGTACCTGAAAGAGGATATCAAAGCGGCGATTCGGCGGGTCACGGGGTGCGAGACCATACGGGACATTGTGTTTTATTGACGGCGCGTACGTGCGGCGCATTAACACAAGAGGCTCTTCAGGAATTTGACCGTTAAAGATTAATGCGTTTCCACCATAATGTCGGAAGCGCCACACAAGATTCATTATATTAATGGGACGGTAGTAAAAAATATTTGATTTTACGCTCGACCATGGATTATATTCTTGAAAAGCCGATTAAAGATTGTGTATTCCAGGATATATGGATTGTGGAATGTAGAACAAAGAGGAACATTAAGGATGATAATCGCCAACCCTATATACGACGTGACATTCAAGCGGTTGCTGGAAAACGACCGTGCGGCGAAGTTCCTGATAGGGACTATCATGGGCTGCGAGGTGCTTTCATTGGAGCGTACCGCTCAGGAGTACGCCGAGATAGCCAAACACGGCCCCGTGGTGTCGCTCTTCCGTATGGACTTTGCCGCCACGATAGTTACCAAAGAGGAGGGTGAGAAGCGCGTCATAATAGAGATGCAGAAGGCAAAGGTGCTTGACGATGTCTTTCGCTTCCGGAGATACTTGGGCAAGGAGTACGCGGATTCAAAGCTCCCCATAATCGCGATATACATCCTCGGCTTCCCCCTGTCTGTGGATTCCCCGGCGTTTGGGAACGTTCCCAAATACCGCGACCTGCTTACCGGCGATGAGATTCGCGTCCGCGACCTGTTCGTGAACGGGTTGAGCCACAGCGCGTACTTTATCCAAACCACGCGTATAAAGCCCAGTTTGAACACGAAGATAGACAAGTTGCTGTCAATATTTGAGCAGGCGCATTTTATCGGCGACGGCACGACGATGAAGGATTATTTGCTGGAAGTGGACGACCCTGATGTCAAGGGGCTGGTCAATATCCTGGAACATATCGCCGCCGACCCTGAGAGGCGCAAGGAATTGGAGAAGGAGCAGTACTATCAGGTGGCCATGGAGGACGCGTTTTGGAACCAGAATATGAAGATGGCGAAGTACAAACGCGAGATAGAGGAAGCCATACAGGAAAAAGAAGAGGCATTACAGGAAATAGAGGAGGCCAAACGCGAGACTGAGGAGGCCAAGCGCGAGACTGAGGAAACTAAACGTAAAGTCGCCAAAGGGCTCAAAGAAAAAGGGACGCCAGCGGCTGAAATCACGGAACTTACCAGGCTTAGCGCCGAGGAGATTGACCGATTATGATTAATGCGATACCGACGATTTTGACCGTACCGCAAAGCCGCGGCAACAACAACGGCAACGCCCGCAACACCGCCGGCTCTGTTGACAAAATGATAAATACCCTCCCCCCGCCCCCGCCCCCCCCCCCACCCCCGCCCGCCGGGGGAGAAAAAGGTAAATACCCCCCCCCCCCCCCCCCCCCCCCACGCACGCACAGGGCGCGTCCCGCCCGTAGCCCTTTCCCGCGGGGGCGCCTGATGCCCCTTAAATCAGCTATATTTATTATTACAGCGATTGCCGCGCTACTCGCCGGCACGACCGCCGCCCCGGAACCGGAACAGGCCGCCAACGGTATTACCGACAATATTATTAATAATGTTACCGATAATGTTATTTCCGTTGATACCGCCGGAATTCCCCCCGCCGATAACGACTATACCGCCGCCGCTACCGCCGATTTTCCCCCCGTCAAACCCCCCTCGGCCCGTGTAAAATACGTGGCCGTAGTCGAAACGGACATAGACGAGCAGTCCGGCGCGTCAGCCGAGATTAGCCGGGCGGACGCCAGGCTTGTAACAGCCGAACTCCGCCGCGAAGCCGTCAAAAATCTGCCGAAGGGCAGATACAACGTCATGACCTCCGAAACCGTCATAGCGCAGGGCAGCGCCTTTGCGACCGAATGCAACGAGGAAAACTGCGTTATCGCCCTCGGCAGCAAAATAGGCGCGGACTTCATCGTGCGGGGGACGATAAGCAAGATGGAGGCGAAATACACGCTGTCTGTGGAGATATACGAGACCGAGGACGGGAATTTGGTGGCTTCGTCCGACCCCGTGCGCTCCGAAAATATCAGCGGGCTTGTGGAGAACGCGTCCACGGCCTGCGCCGAGATGTACCGTGCTTTCGCGAAAGCGCAAACGCCGGTAACCTATAGCGTTACGGTAAACGTGAACCCGATTGACGGCGGCGTTGTCTATCGCAATCCCAACAAGGAGTTGTACGAAGCCGGCGAAAGTGTCGCTATAAGCGTAACCCCCGCCGCCGGTTACGCCTTTGCGGGCTGGTCTGGCGCGGTGGAAGGCACCACAAACCCCATAACGATTACGGTTGGCGGCCCCATAACGCTGATGGCCGAATTCCGCCGGGAGAGCGCCCCCCCGCCCCCAAAGCCGAAAAGCAGGATAAGCATCGGCGCGGGCGCTCTCTTCGCAAGCGATTTCGGCGGCGGGATTAGATTGAACACCGGTGAACTTGGGATGCCGTCCTACGCCGGCGGCGTTTATCTCTCCTTCGACGTCGCGTATGCCGCAATATCCTTCTCCTACCACCAGGGCGGCGGGAGGTGGACAAGCTCAAACAACATCAGCCCGCACGAACTGCCGTACATGGACAGAAAAGCCGTAACAGTCGGAGTCTCCGCGAAATACCCGAACCTGCTCAAAGCCGGATTGTCCATATCCGGCCATGAAAGAAATGTGAGCCTGTACCCAACGCTGGAACTCGGCTGCGAACTTCCGGTCTCCGGCAGGTTGGACTACGCAAGCCAACCTGAATATCTCTTTGACGGTCAAGACGGCTACGAGGTCAACGCGCTGCGCGCGGTATGGGTAAAAGCCGGCGGCGGCATAGATTTGGATTTAAGCGAAAGCGTATATCTGCGGGCCGAGGCGCTTTACGGCGCGAGGACGTCCAATTATTTTGAGACGGACAATTCCGGGGAACCGAGGTTGGGGCATGGGTTGACCGTCAAGGCGGGGGTGGGATTTAGGATGTAGGGCGTCAAAAAGAAATATTGGATTAACAACGATAACGGAACAACGATTCGTAGGGGCGGGGTTCGCCCGCCCGTTGTTTACGGTTTGTCGGCCAACGGCGGGGCGGCCTGACGCCGCCCCTGCGGTATTGATACGTTAATACGTCAATATCAATGATACAATTACAAAAAACGGGAGAACGTATGAGAAAGACAATTCTGTACATTGCAATGGCAGTCGCGGTTGCCGCGATTATTGCGATAGGCGTTGCGGGGTGCAACGACGGCGGGGCCAACGCGGGGCGGGTCAGCGAGGAGCTGAACGCGTTTCTGAATAAGTTTGACCGCTTGGAACCGCCCCCCGACACGTCGTCCGGCAACATCACGTATAAGCTCATAACAAACGCGTCCCCGCCGGAGGGCGGGAACGTATCGCGTAACCCCGACAAGGCGGTTTATGATTTCGGCGAGGCGGTTACGGTTACGGCCGCGCCCGCGAAAGATTATGAGTTTACCGGCTGGTCGGGGATGGCGTCCGGCACGGCAAATACGGTAACGGTAACGATGGACGGGAACAAGGCGGTGACGGCCGGGTTCGGGAAGAAAGGGGCTACGCGGTTCACCGTGTATTTCAACAGCAACGGGGGCGGGAATGCCCCAGCGCAGATACCCGCCGATTCCGGTAAAGGCATAACGCTTCCCGGTCAGCAAGCAATGGAAAAGGAGGGCTATCGTTTCGAGGGATGGAGTAAAAACAGCGACGGGACGGGAACCGCGTATCCGGCTAATTCCAATTACGCCGTTACGGGCAACGTTACCCTTTACGCGGTGTGGGCACAGATAACCTACTACACGCTCACGGTAAAAACATCTCCGGCAAACGGCGGGGGTACCGTGTCGCGCAATCCCAACAAGGACTTTTACGCATCCGGCGAGACGGTAACCGTAATGGCCGCTCCCGCAAACGGCTACACGTTTACGAGCTGGTCCGGGGCGTCCACATCGACAAGCGCAAGCGTGACGATAACAATGACCGAAAACAAAACGCTTACGGCGAACTTTCAGCAGCAAAGCGTAACGCCCGCCGGCTATACGCTCACAGCGTCCGCCAGCCCCACGGCGGGCGGAAGCGTTACCCGCAACCCAAACGCAACGAGTTACGACGCCGGGGCGTCTGTTTCTGTAACGGCAACGGCGGCAAGCGGTTATACGTTTACGGGCTGGTCGGGGGCGTCCACGTCCACGAGTTCGCCGGTAACGATAACAATGGATGGGAATAAGACGCTTACCGCGAATTTTGCGCAAACCTATACGCTGACGGCAAGCGCGTCCCCATCGGGAGGCGGCAGTGTTAGTCCGAGTAGCGGGACATATACAAGCGGGACGAGTGTTTCAGTAACGGCGACAGCGGCAAGCGGTTATACGTTTACGGGCTGGTCTGGGGCATCCACGTCCACAAGTTCGCCTGTAACGATAACAATGAACGGGGATAAGACGCTTACCGCGAATTTTGCGCAACAGAGCGTTGGCGGCGGTTCGGGGACGTTCACGGATTCTAGGGACAGTAAATTATACAAGTATGTGACGATAGGTGGTAAGAAGTGGACGGCAGAGAATTTGAGTTATGCGACAGCAAGCGGTTCTTACAGCGGTAATGACGGTCAATACGGGATGTATTACACATGGAGCGCTGCGATGTCAGGTTCAACAAGTTCAGCGGCGAATCCGAGCGGGGTGCGTGGGGTTTGTCCTGATGGTTGGCATTTGCCGTCTAATGCGGAGTGGGGTGATTTGGTAACAGCTGTTGGTGGCAATCCCGGTGCTGGGACGAAGTTGAAATCGACAAGAGGTTGGATTGATAACGGAAATGGGACGGATAATTTTGGCTTTTCGGCTCTGCCGGGCGGCTACCGCGGCACCGATGGCTATTTCCGCAGTGCCGGCTTCGTCGGCCGTTGGTGGACGGCCACGGAGGACGATGCTGACTACGCGTATTTCCGGAGCATGTCCTACGTCTCCGACGACGTGAACTACTACGGCGGCGGCGCGGACCGCAGCCTCAACGGCAAGGGGTGCGGTTTTTCTGTTCGTTGCGTCGGTGACTGATAGAGGTTGCGGTCATTTCGACTTCGCTCAATGGCCGCAACGCCGTTGTTAGCCGCGTAGGGGCGGGACGGTAGTAAGTGTAGGAAGGTTTTTTGCGTGTTTAGATTTACGACAGCGATTTTAATTCCGCGAGGGTTCAACAGACACGCCCCTCGCGGCAAACCTAAATATGAAAGGAGTGTCGGGGGTGTCTGCCCGGCGGAAGAATTATGAAGAACGAAAACTTATTCCAAAATATACCATTTGCCGTAGTAGTTTTTTCTACGATTGCGGCAATTCTTATGATGTACGAAAAGCTGTTCTTAAACGTATTATTTGCTATACTTACCCTTTCTATTGTTGTGGTTATTCTTATACATCTTGCAAAAATAGAACAGGAGCGCATTGACAATCTTAAGAATAAATATGAAAAGTGGTGTAATACGCTGCAAAACGCGGCCAAAGGTATAAACGAAAGCATGAACATTAAAGAGTTGGTAACGAGTGTTGGAAAACTAAAAACCATCTTAGATAATTATGACGGATATAAATTTCTTGCGTCAGGCCGGTTGCGTATTGGAGATTTTATAAAGATGTTAGATGAACAATATGCCCGTATGAACAACTTTGGAAACAAAATGTGGAACAATATTTGGAATCCAAATAGGAAAACAGAGACGCTGAAAACAGACATAATCAATCGCATATCTGAAGTATCGAATAAGAGCTGGGAACAGTCTGAAAAAGAAATTAACATCCATATTCAAATAAATAATGTGATATGGATAATATGGGCTATGGTTAATACTTTTTTATTTTCGATATCTTGCTATCTGTTGAGTAGTTCTTTGGGTCTATCACAATAAAACGATGTTACACGCGTGGATATATTACATACTTCAAGTATATTTTGGCTATCTTTGGTTATTATGATTGGCGTATTTTTTGTTTATATCTTAATAAAAAATCATGAAAGAATCCGGTAAAATCGAACAATAAATCATCTATATTTTACGTAACCCAAAACCAAAAGAAAGACATTATGAAAAACCCGGACATTCTTAATTCTAAGATAAAGAGGCTCCAAATCGAGCTTCCGCAGTATAACTTCAGTCATTCCTCGTCGGGAGACTCATCGCAACCATTTATCGGGAGAGAGCGAATACTTGAAAAATTAAAGAAAATAGTCATGGATTCTCCCAATGAACCCGGCGTTTATTTAGTCACTGGAAATCGCGGCGTAGGAAAAACGAGTTTGGTCAGTGAGGTAATCAAGAAAACGTCTTTGCAACCCAATTCCGGTTTTTTCAAAAAGCTGAAAAGTTTGTTCGGCTTTAAGCACTACGGCCGCTTATATTTGCGCATAAACTTTGGACATAAACTAAAAGACGAAAAAGATATTTTGCGGCTGATAGCGCGGACTTTAAGCACAAAATACGCTGAGTATCGCCATTCATTTTGGCGGATGTTGCCGTGGCGGACTGTAGCATTCGGCATACTTACTTTTTTGGCGTGTTTGTTTAGTGCCATTTGTGTAAAAGATGATACGAAGAGTACCAAAGGATGCGCCATAGATATTGTCTCTGAAAAAAACACGATTGATTCATCGTTGGTTTCTTCGCATAACATTAATTTTCATAATGTCAAATCTTTTTTGATTGTTAGTAAACTAGATACGATTCAATCGCACGTAGTTTTTTTTCGCGACAGCAATCTTTCTAAAACAAGCCCATTTTTACTGATATTGGGCGACCACGCGTTATTAGTGTTCAGTAAAATACAAAAGTTACAAAAAAGAGTTGCGCGAAGGCAATGAAAATATTATATTTATAGTATGCCAAAAATAATATCAGTACAACTAAAAGGAAATGACTTGGAG
>JAITCM010000131.1 GCA_031283085.1 Chitinispirillales bacterium
GACCGGGGCGGAGCGGGACGCGCCGACGGAGTCGAAGAATACGGCTATTTCAGGAAACGGGTGGGCGGAAGCGGCGGGCATTATGGCGTCCAATGTCTTAAATTCTTTAAAATCAACCGGGCTTTGTATTGCCTCCCGTTATTGGTGGCGTTCTTGTGTAGAAAAGGTGTCTCCAAAGCGGAGTCTTGAAAAAAAGTGAAAAAAGTATTGACAATAATAAAACCATTGATGTATATATATATGGTGCAACTAAGCTTGTTTGACGAGAGCGGCCGTCTCCAAAAGTCGAGCCGGCTCGGCTATCCGTCGGGGAAGCTCAATCGGGTTATCGATTATACACGCTATATTCTCTTTGTGAAGGTTTTTTTAGAGCCTCCCTAATGTTATTCTTTGTAATATTTTTTTGTAATGGAGATATTGTCATGAGTGGGACGATAAACATCAAAGGTTCGAGTACGGCATATCATGAAATTCACGGCATGATAGACGGTAACGCGCATTATAACGGCAATAATACCTGGCCGGCGTCGGTGAAGTATTGTGTTGTTGAGGCCAATGAGCATAAACACTACAAATGTAATGACAAGAAACGTCCTATACTTGAAAAAGCGATGAAATCCGTTGACGGCAAAGGTATTTACGAGTGTTCAACCAGGGATATGGGGAATATTATTGTCGAATTGAATACGAATATGTACAATACGAAAATGCGGAAGCGGGGTTACGGCGATCCCGACACAAAAAACATCCCAAGTTTAATCATAGCGCCAACGATGGATATGGAATTTGCGCAATATTACGGGGCTAAGAATACGGAGCGATCTTTTCCGTTGAAAGTAAACCGGCGTTGGTGGGGGGAGGGAGAGGAGATTGGGCAGGTTGAAGAGATGGAAACCTCAGCGGTTACAAATCCGCTCCGGTTATTTCCGCTGTTTTCATACGACCCCCGGCGGTTTTGGCGTTGCAGCCCACCTCCCGCTTGGCGTCAAAACCGTTTCTCTTCCGCCGATCGGGACGTATGGGAATACCCGTTTTCACATATAGTCGGGCATGACGGGGAGACGTCGGATGGAATTTGGCTTGGGTTTTGTATGAACCCGTTTTTGGGGTTCCGGCCGTTTGATGAATTGTGTGAGCATCTTCCGATGTTTTATAAGGAATGCGACGATAGAAATATCCCGATTCTTGCTCACTGCTCCCCGGACGGGTTTATTGCGCTCAACGCGAGATATTATAACGATTTTGATGTGAACGTGTGTTTTGATCGCGTAAAAAAGAGTATCCGGAGCGGCGGAGAGGCACTTTGCAGCATCGACTACTGCGGCCGAGAACCCGTCGTTTATAATGACATTGATATGGACCATTTCTACCGGAACTACGGGCATCCTAGAAACTGGATTCCGGTATTGAAACACTGTCAAAATCTTCGCTTATGCCTTGCTCATTTCGGAGGAAATAGCGAATGGGGCCGCGATCCCATGAACGAATGGGCCGGCATAAACGCGCAAAAAGCCAAAAACGCTAAATTGCCTCCTGTTAGAGAATGGATAAGATGCGTTATCAAACTCACAAAATATTATAAAAATGTCTATGCCGATATTTCCGGTCTTGATATAAATAACGGTAACATCAGGGCCAATTTGCGGGGTATGTTGAGAGTAATCTGCGAAAGGGAAGATTTTAAACACCTAAAGCACAAACTGATATTCGGCAGCAACTGGTACCTTATAAGCGCGAATAAGACTTATAAAAAGTACAGCGACTACTGCGACGGTTTTAAGGGTCTTTTTGAAGAAATCGGCGAAAGGGGAAAAGAACTTTGGGAATATGTTTCTCTCTTTAACCCGTGGAATTTTTACGGGTTGTCCGCCGCTAAACTCAAGGCCGTACGCGACGCTTTGCCGCAATTGGCAAAAAGACTAACGGTTAATTTCTCGGAAAATGAGGCCGACGCAATGTTTGAAAAATGCGGCGAACTCGACAAATATATACCCGCGTTCGAGCGTCCTTCTGCGGAATATGAGGGAAACGACGCGGATTTGGAGCCTGTGGCCGGAAACGCAAGTTGCGGCCGCAGTAAAGAGGAAGTGACATATGAAAGTTGCGGTCTTGCCTATAGAGGGGAAATTTTATGTGTGAAAAGTAAAACCGGCGGGAGTTATGGTCCTAGATACGATGGTAAAATATTATTTGAAGATTGTGACGGATGGCGTATATTGAAGATGAATAAAGAATTTGCGCTTAAAGACGATGAGAAAACCATCATCGTAAAAATGTCGGAAAATGATGGCAAATTAGATTCGGTTCAAGCTTATGACAGCCCGATAGTCAGCGTGGGCGCCATGCAAAAAATCGTAGGGCCGGACGGGACCGGCGAATTCGTGGTACAAATGGCGCGGTTTTCAAAAGAGTATCCCGATAAGTTTGAACGGTTATTTGTGAGATGCGGCTGGACTCTAAACAAGGGGGACACTTTGTTGCTGCGATTTTATAACGATGAAATAAGCGATAACGACTTTGAACGACAGGCGTTGTACGCTAATGGCGGATTGAAAGTTTTTTATAAAGACGCCGGAACTGACGAAATATTAACCGGCAATAAACTGCGAAACAAAATCCGAGAGGGTTTTACGAAAGAGACGGTTGGCAAGAGGGTCGTTTGCGTCCCTGTAGAACCGCTAATAAACGCGGTAAAAGACCCTGACTTTCAAATGATACAAATAAAAGATTCCGTTCTTAAACTTCGTGCGGTGTTGGAGATAAAACCTAAGAATTATTCCAACTCGCTGCGTGATTATCTGAAATCGATATTGGGTAAAGCGGCGGTATTAGACCAGTATGTGAACCGCCCTAATCATGTGGCCGAAGATTTTGGAAAGGCGCTGGATACTTTTTACAGGAACAACGGCATCGTATCAAGGAACCCGAACGAATGGAGAGAAAAACATGAGATATACGAAAAAGAAATTATCGGCTACTACGCGGATGTAAGAAGAGGCAAGGATATGGGAAACGGCAAAGGCAGATATTCCGATAAAAGGTATAATAATTTACTGTACCGTCTAAAGTCGAAATAGCTCAAAAAAGGACTCGTTACGATGAAAACAATAGCGTTGTTTATTTGCGTATGTTTGTTTATGGATTGCAAACACACAAATACGCGCCAAGTATCGGCGGACGGCTTTTCTGGGCAAGTTACGGCGCGTATGACATCCGAGATTGCGCCGGCGACGCAAACAATGCCGCCCGACACGCCTAATGGGTGTTGTGATTGTCGAAACGCATCGTCGGCGGCATCCGCGGATACGTTTGATGACGCTGATGACGCGATTATTTCGTATAAGGACAGCGGTTATGACGATTATGACGATTATTTCGACGCGTTGCACGGTACCGCCATATTGAGAGACACGCTTATTCCGATATCAAAAGATTTTGCGATACTCTATACGGAATATAATGAAAAATTAGAATTATGGTATAAATTACATATCGTAAATTTAAATAAAAAAGATACCGTGAGGGTAGCGCCCCTTTATGACGACGATTGGTTTGGCAGCGAGCTTGGGATTCATGAGGTGTCGCCGAATTTAAGATATGTTATGCTGGATCGTATATCCAAGGGTTTCGTGAGCGAGGGTATGTACGACCCAAAACCATTTTTACATGAAACATATTCTTGTATGATAGTGGATATGGAAAAGGCCGAAGCCGTCGCGGAAGTCAATAAGTTTTTTTGTGAGTGGAAAGATATTGATTCCGAAGAATATAGCCGATAGTACGGAGAGCGTATTTCCGGTTCTGAATCGTAATATTATCGGGAAAGATATGATATTATTACCGATTCTATCCGTGAACCCAATCAAAAAAGGCAGAGGCTGTGCGAGAAGAAAATATTGCCGCGAATGAAGTAACATATTACGCTTTCGTAAAAAACGGGTATAGCCACTTTGATCCTCAACATATCTCTACCGGTACTATAACCGTCGACTGGATATTTCCGGTGCCGGAGGCCAATGCCGTCGGAACTCTTGACAGGCAGAGCAACAGCGTAGTGTTCTTAAAATTCAGCGGATACGGAAAAGACCCAATATGTAAAGTTGTCGCCCATGATTGTGGAAAGGAGAGCATAACGGGTAACCATTATTATCGGCTTAGTCCTAATTTTGCCGACGATATGATCGTTTACGCCAACTTGGAAGAGGTGATAACAGCCGATGTAAAAAACGGAAGAGCGTTTTGCGCGAAGCGTATTTTATCCGACGTGAAAATAAAAAACGGAGAGGCGCTCTATGCGAATGGCGATTCGTATAAATACCCCCATGAAATGATGGCCGTTTCTTTTTTAAACCCTCAAACAACCAGGAATTGCGGCCATTGGCGGCCTTATTCGGTCTTAAACGTTTAATGTTTGCCTATCAGAGTTTTTCGCCTAACGGGGATTGGTATATTGTCGGATACGTTGAGCCGCAAAAAACTCTGCGCCCGCACTTTATTGCCGTCCCGGTCGCCCCAGTCGACAGGAAACGCCGGTATTCTCTTGACATGGGTAATTTGACGGTACTTGGTCAAGTTGTGGGTCTGACCTCCGTGGCATGGACGTCCGAGCCAACGTCTTACGCAGCCTCCAACGGCGAGTTGCTTTATAAATGGGATTTAGACGAGTTACCCAACGCCCGTGTCTTTGTGGAGCCTGAGGGGGGAGCAGAAGAGCGGAAACCATCTGTTTTTAGAAAAATCGCCCGCTTTTTCGGGATAGGTAAATAGGGCGCGACTCCGAACGCAGACGTTTTTTGACGGGCGTATGCTCGGAGACAGGCGAGGCCGCGTACAAACAAAATCCAAAAATCAACGTAATTTTACGAATTTCAAAGATTTTGATTTTCCGCCCCCGCCCCGCCGCCCATAATGTATATTTAGTCGTTGACCATTAACCCGTAATTTCAAACAAAACCCAAATTCAAGGGGAAAAAGAAGCGTATGTCAATCTCAAAAATCAAGACGACCGTATTAACGACTCTAACGCTAACGGCAACGGCAGTCGCGTTCCTTGCCCTCCCTGTCTTCGCTCAGGACGGCGGCGACGGCAGCGGCCCTCCCCCGCCTCAGGGACTCTTCGGCGGAAACTTTCTGTTCATCATGGCCGCCATGTTCGCCATCATCTACTTTTTTATGATACGTCCGGAGCAGAAGAAGCAAAAGGAGCGCCAGAAGATGCTCTCGGCGCTAAAAAAAGGCGACAGGGTGCTGACCATCGGGGGGCTTGTGGGCGTCATAACCGCCGTCAAGGACTCCACCTACATCGTGAAGAGCGGCGAGGGAGCGGTTCTCGAAGTCACGAAGTCGGCCATATCAAGCCAAATAAACGACGCTAAGGAGAGCCGCGAGGCACTGACCGCGGAAGCGCCGACGCCGGACGCTAAGGAGAACTGACAAGGTGTCCGAACTTTGCTACTACGGCGACCCTGTGCTGCGCAAAACAGCGGCGCCCGTATCGGTGTTTGACGACGGCCTCCGCGCCCTGGTTGAGAAAATGGTCGAGGCGTTGCGTAACGCCAACGGCGTCGGCCTCGCGGCGCCGCAGGTCGGAGTCTCCTCGCGGGTAGCCGTCATAGACACGGAGTACGGCGAGGCGCCGCCCTACGTGCTCGTCAACCCGGAGATAGTCTCGGCCTCGGATGAGACGGTCACGGAGGACGAAGGGTGCCTGAGCCTGCCGGGTATATCGCTTGACGTGAAACGTCCGGCGCAAGTGAGCGTTCGAGCGCAAAACGAGAAGGGCGAAGAGTACACGATAGAGAACGCTTCAGGGCTCTTAGCCAAGGCCCTGCAGCACGAAATCGACCACCTTAACGGCATTCTGTTCATAGACCATGTCTCAGCTGTCCAGCGCGGCTTGCTCAGGGGCAAGCTCAAAAAGATATCCGCGGGCGAGTTTGACTAAGGCGGCGCTTTCGTTGCCGTTGCCGCTCTTCGCGGCGCTTTCGCTGCTCCTGCCGCTCGGCTGCTCCAAGATGGGCATGACGCCGAACCCCGGCGGCGGCGCGCCCAAACGGGGGGAGGCGCCCGTACCGGATAAATCTTCGGCGTGGGGAGAGGAAGGCCTCCCCAACCGCGTCGTCCGCACACGCGACGTCGATTTCGCCCGCGCGTTCGAGGAGGATGGCGCGCCGCGCCGCGACACGCCCGCCCCCGCCCAAAAGCCACAGACGCAGACGGTGCACTCCCTGCGCTACCCCCCTATCAAAGCGCAGCGACGCCCTGTCAGAGTGCTTATCAAACGCGGAGTCAGGGAGGCCGTGGCCTACTCAGCCGCCTCGGCGCAAGTCTACACGCCCAACGGCGCCATGAGCTTCCGCGGGCGTATACACATAGACGCGGCATACGGCCCCAAAAATACCGTAACCGCCACGGTGAACAACATCAAAAAGGAGCTGCGCCTGCCGTGCACGCTCTTCGTCTTCTCCGCCACGAACCTGCTTGAGCTGGGCGAAAACGCCTACCGCGGCGCCATCATCGTCGCCCCCGACAGCGCGGGCGCCCTCTCCCTCATAAACGCGCTTCACGTCGAGGACTACCTGCGCGGCGTGGTGCCGCTCGAAATAGGGAGCCTGAGCGAGACCGAAATTGAGGCGCTCAAGGCACAGACGATTGCCGCCCGCACCTACACCTACAAAAAGATGCTGCTAAACGCCGGCCAACTCTTCGACTTAGCCTCCACGGTCGCCGACCAGGTCTACGGCGGGGCCAACGCCGAGGCCGCCGCCCCGGATATGGCTATCCACGCGACAAAAGACCTGATACTTACCCACAACAACGATATAATAGACGCGTACTACCACTCGACCTGCGGCGGGACTACCGCAAACGTCGAGGACGTGTGGGGCGGCGAAAGCCTGCCGTACCTGCGGTCGAGAAGCGACTCGGACAATGGCGGCAAGGCCTACTGCGGCAAGGGGGGCGCGTTTCGGTGGACGGAGACTTGGAGCATGAACAAGCTCTCCAATATTATAAAGCAACACGTCGGCGAGGGAAACTTAGTCCCGCCCTACCTCGGCGAGGGACACTTTACCCCGCCATACGACGACTGGGCGGTGCGCCGCATAGAGGTGCGCGAACGCTCGCAATGCGGCCGAGTCAAGCGCTTAGCCATCGTTACGAAAGTCGGCGAGTACATCGCAAGCGGAGAAAAGGCGCGCTTCGTCCTGCGCCGGAACAACGCCTCGCAACAAGCCCTGCGCTCGGCTAACTTCAGCAACGCCGCCATGGCCAACGGGGAGATAACGATAAGCGGCGTCGGGTACGGCCACGGCGTGGGAATGTGCCAGGTGGGGGCGATAGCGAGAGCGCGGGCGGGAGAGAACTTTGAGCGGATATTGCGGGCTTACTATACGGATATCGCTGTGCGGACCGTGGCTGACTGACGGCAAATAACTATACTCTTGATAATCTCCCTTACGAAATAATTTTGATTTTTATTCTTTATCCATGTATTATCTATGTATATTAACAAGTATGGATACAGAGACAACAAATACGGATACGGCCGCCACGCCGGCCTCAAGACCGGTGTTTTACGCCCGTTTTGACCGCTCGTTCGGCTTTGAGTTCGCGCTGCTCATCTTTTTAAGCCCGCCGCTCATAGTGCTGTGGAGCTTTGTAGCCTACTACTTCTACCTCAGCGGGGCAATATCGTTTCCTATTTTGAAAGTTGCCGTCTACTATTCGGGGGGCTTCGCTTTGGCGCTGCTTCTCTACGGCAACAACCGCGCCACCCGGCGGGGCATGGGGGTCGTCCTCGACGGAGAGCGGATAGTCAGGAGGGACGGCGGCGGGGTCAACATGGTGGATTACGAGGATATACAGGGCATCCGCTGTACCAAAAACCCGCTTTTCAACAAGAAAATGGCCGTAACGCTTGCCGTCGGCAAGACGACGCTGCCGCTGAATCTCCGCGGCAGTTACAAAATGGTAGAGACGATTTTCGAAAAGCTGGCGGCGCTCGGACGGTTTAATGAAAACGATAACGGGGCGGCCGCGAAGCGGCGCCTCCTTGTAACCGCCATGCAATACAACGCGCTGTACAAAATACGCGGAAGGCACATACGAAGCCTTATCACGGTGTTGGCGGCGTCGGCGCTTTTCAACGGCGCGGTCGCGACGCTATACTGGGAACGCGGCCTTGCCACGGCGTTAGCGTGGGGCTTCGCCGGAATGCTCTTTCAGGCGCTCGGCTACCTCGCGGCGGAAAGACTGTGGGCATGGAAGCTGTTCGGGCGCGCCGTCGATACAATCCGCGACGCCGGCGCCGTGAACGGCCAGGACAGGTACGACCTGTTCACATCAACCCACGCCGCAGCGGCGGTCACGGCGCTGCTCATAAGCATGGCCGCGGGGATTGCGGTCACGCTGCCCGCGATGTAAGCCTACAGCACGTACCCGTCCGGCACCTTTACCCTCTTTGGCACCACGATTATCCCGTCTTTGATTATGATGCCGTCGCGCTCGCCGTCCCGTATGCCGTCCATGTTTTCCAGGCGCACGTCGTCGCCTATATGGACGTCCTTGTCTATTATCGCGTTGCGGATTTTGCAGTTCTTGCCTATTCCGAACACCTCGCCGCCGCTCTCGTCGCTGTAGTAGTCGGTGCCCATCATTATCACGCGGGAGAGCTTTGTCTTGTCGCCTACGACCGAGCGTACCCCGATTACGCTCTCCGAGATAGCGGCGTCGCCGATTATGGAGCCCTCGCAGACTATGGAGGAGTCTATGAGCGAGCCGCTGAACTTGGCCGCCGGCAGAAAGCGGGCCCTCGTGAAGATAGGCTTGTCCTGGTCGTAGAAGTTGAAGGGAGGTTTCGCCGTGGTGAGCGCGATATGGGCGTCGAAGAACGCCCTGATTGTCCCGATGTCCTCCCAATAGCCGGTGAAGGGGTAGGCGTAGACGTTGCAGCTGTTTATCGCCGCCGGGATTATCTGCTTGCCGAAGTCGTTGTAATCAAACTTTTCCAGCACGTCCATCAGCACTTTCTTATTGAAGAGGTAGATGCCCATGGAGCCTACGTGCGTCTTCTCCGCCTCGTGCCTCTTCGCTTTCTCCCGCAGCTCCGGGGGAATGGCGAAGTCGTCTATTTGCGCCTCGTCCTTAGGTTTCTCCACGAAATCGAGCACCCTGTACCTGGGGTCCATCTTGAGAATGCCGAGCTCATTCGCCTGCGAGCGCGGCACTGGGACGACGCTGAGCGTCAGGTCGGCCCTGTTCTCGTAGTGGAAGTTGATGAATTTCTCGAAGTCCATCCTGTACAGGTGGTCGCCGGAGAGGAGGAGAATTGTTTCGCCGGCGTGGCTGAAGTGCCGGAGGTTGTTGCGCACGGCGTCGGCGGTACCCTGGTACCACCCGGCGCCCTCATTTGACTGGGCGGCGGCGAGTACCGAGACGAAGCCCTTGGAGAAGTAGTCGAGCCTGTAGGTCTGGAATATGTGCCGGTGGAGCGATTCCGAGGCGAATTGCGTGAGCACCCAAATGTGCCTTATCCCGTGGTTGAGGCAGTTTGAGACCGGAATATCTATCAGCCGGAACTTTCCGCCGATAGGCACCGCCGGCTTGGATCGCGCCGCCGTGAGGGGATACAACCGGCTGCCTTGCCCGCCGGCCAAAATAATAGAGGTTACGCGGGGGTCGCTCATACTGGGTCTTTCGCCGTTATGGGTTGATTTTTCATTACGTTATAAAATAAAAACGGAGGGGAGAGGATTTGAACCTCCGGTAGGGTTACCCCTACGCAGGTTTAGCAAACCTGTGCCTTAAGCCGCTCGGCCACCCCTCCAAATTAAAGCCTTTTTTACCTCTAATAAAATAATATTATGCGCTGATGGAAAGCAAGCAAAAAAAATTGTTTTTTAGGATGGCGAAAATCATATTATTATATTTGTTTTGAGTTTAACCCAAACACCAACCACAATCAGGAGTAACTAATGCTATATTCCGCGGAAGTAGAACACATGTGCCGCGTCGCCAAAGGCGCCGACCATGGGCCGGCCCCAATTCCCCAGGAGGGGCGGTGGGTGCAGGCCAAGGAGGTTAAGGACATATCCGGCCTCACGCACGGCGTGGGCTGGTGCGCCCCGCAGCAGGGGGCCTGCAAGCTCACCCTCAATGTCAAGGACGGCGTCATCCAGGAAGCGCTCGTCGAGACCGTCGGCTGTTCGGGCATGACCCACTCGGCCGCCATGGCCGCCGAAATCCTGCCGGGCAAGACCATCCTCGAAGCGCTCAACACCGACCTCGTCTGCGACGCCATCAACACGGCGATGCGGGAGCTCTTCCTCCAAATCGCCTACGGGCGCAGCCAGACGGCCTTCTCCGAAGACGGCCTGCCCATCGGCGCCGGGCTTGAAGACCTCGGCAAAGGGCTGCGCTCCCAGGTCGGCACCATGTACGGCACGACGGCCAAAGGCGTCCGCTACCTGGAAATGGCCGAGGGCTATGTCACACGCCTCGCGCTCGACAAGGACGACCTCGTCATCGGCTACGAGTTCGTACACCTCGGCAAGATGATGGAGTCCATCAGCAAAGGCGTGGAGCCCAAGGAGGCCCTGGAGAAGGCCACGAGCTCATACGGCAGGTTCAAGGCGGAAGACGGCGCCGTCAAACACATTAACCCCAGACACCAGTAAACGGAGGCAATAACAAAAATGGCTCTATTCGAAAGTTATGAGAGAAGAATCAACCAAATCACCCCCGTGCTCAAAAAATACGGGCTGGAGAGTTTGGAGAAGGCGCAGGAGCTCTGCAAGGAGCGCGGCGTGGACGCGTACGCCATCGTCAGGGGCATTCAGCCCATCTGCTTCGATAACGCCTGCTGGGCCTACGTCTTAGGCGCGGCCATCGCGTTCAAGAAGGGCGAGAAGAAAGCCAGCGAAATCGCAAAAACGCTGGGCGAGGGTATGCAGGCCTTCTGCATCCCCGGCTCCGTAGCCGACGACCGCAAGGTCGGCTTAGGCCACGGCAACCTTGCCTCAATGCTGCTCTTAGAGGAGACGAAGTGCTTCGCCTTCTTAGCCGGCCACGAGTCGTTTGCCGCCGCGGAGGGCGCCATCGGCTTAGCCAAGAGCGCCAACAAGGCCCGCAAGACGCCGCTTAAGGTGATTCTGAACGGCCTGGGCAAGGACGCCGCCCAAATAATATCGCGGATAAACGGCTTCACCTACGTCCAAACGAAGTTCGACTACGGCACGGGCAAGCTAAACGTGGTCAGGGAGTTCAAGTACAGCGAGGGCGCGAGGGCGGCAGTGCGGTGCTACGGCGCCGACGACGTGCGCGAGGGCGTGGCCATCAACCACCACGAGGGCGTGGACGTCTCCATCACCGGAAACTCGACCAACCCCACCCGCTTCCAGCACCCCGTGGCCGGCACGTACAAAAAAGAATGCGTCGAGGCCGGCAAGAAGTACTTCTCCGTGGCCTCCGGGGGCGGCACAGGACGCACATTGCACCCCGACAATATGGCGGCGGGGCCGGCCTCATACGGCATGACCGACACCATGGGCCGGATGCACTCCGACGCCCAGTTCGCCGGGTCGTCGTCGGTACCGGCGCACGTGGAGATGATGGGCTTTCTGGGCATGGGGAATAACCCGATGGTAGGCGCGTCGGTGGCGGTAGCGGTGGCGGTGGAGCAGGCGTCCAAGTAGATTTTAAAGATTAAAAGTAAAAGCCTGTTTTAATGGGAGGGGCCTGCGCCCCTCCCATTTTATATGATTTTGACTTAAAGACTTTGACGTTGACTTTACGACGACACCGCGTCAACAACCCCCGCCTTCCCCTCCTCAACGGGCTTCGCATCCGCCACAGCCGTTTCATCCCCGCCGCCCTCCTCGCCTTCCTTCTTCACCTTGGGGACTTTAACCTCCGACTCCGGCTTTATCGGATACTTAGCCTGATGCTCCGCCCACAGCTTGGCGTCCTTGCCCTTGAAGAACTCGCTGATGCTCAGAACGATTTTGCGCCCCTCCATGTCGAACTCCACGACCGTCGCCGGCACCCTGTCGCCGACCTTGTAGACGCGCGACGGATGGTTCACCTCCTCGCCCAACTGATTGAGCGGCACGAGACCCTCCACTTCGTCGTTCAGATTGACCACTATGCCGCGGTCGAGAATACGGGCGGTCTCGCAATCGGGGAACTCCAGCCCTATGGTGTACTCCTTGGCCAGGTCTCCCCACGGGTCATCCGTGAGCTGCTTGACACCGAGGGAAATGCGGCGCTTCTCCTGGTCGATGTCGAGCACCTTGACCTCCACGGTGTCGCCCTTCTTGAGCAGCTCGCCGGGGTGGTTGACCTTCTTCGTCCACGACATGTCGGAAACGTGGATAAGCCCGTCCACACCCTCCTTGAGCTCCACAAAGGCGCCGAAAGCCGCGATGTTGCGCACCTTGCCCTTGAGAACGGTGCCGATGGGGAACTCCGTCGGCACATTCTCCCAGGGGTCGGGCTCAAGCTGCTTGAAGCCCAGCGATATCTTTTGGCTCTCCTTGTCTATCTTGAGCACAACGGCCTCCACGATGTCGCCGATGCCCACTATCTTCGACGGGTGCTTGATATGCTGCGTCCACGACATCTCCGATATGTGGATGAGCCCCTCGATGCCCTTCTCCAACTCCATAAACGCGCCGTAGTCGGTAATCGAAACTATCTTGCCGCGAACCTTGGAACCTTCGGGGAACTTGTCCTCAATGCCCTTCCAGGGGTGCTCGGAGAGCTGCTTGAGACCCAGCGATATGCGCTCCTTGTTCTCGTTGAAGTCGAGCACCTTCACCTGCAGTTTGTCGCCCAGCGCCACTATCTCGGAGGGATGGTTGACGCGCCCCCACGACATATCGGTAATGTGCAGCAACCCGTCCACGCCGCCCAGGTCGATAAAGGCGCCGAAATCGGTGATGTTCTTCACCGTACCCTCGCGCACCTGCCCCTTGTCAAGCTCGGCGAGGATTTTCTCACGCAGCGCGGAGCGGTCTTCCTCCAAAATGACGCGGCGCGAAACGACGATGTTGCGGCGCGTCTTGTTCACCTTTATAACGCGGAAACTGAAACTCTGCCCGATAATGGCGTCCATGTCGGGAATCTGCCGCAAGTCTATCTGCGACCCCGGCAGGAAAGCGTCCACCCCAAAGAGGTCGACCACCACGCCACCCTTGATGCGCCGCACCAAACGCCCCTCCACGGTATCCTGCTTCTCGAACACGTCGTATATCCTGTCCCACACCTTGAGGAAGTCGGCGCGCGATTTGGAGAGGATAATCTGCCCCTCGCTGTCCTCAACCTGCTCCAAAAAGACGTCTATCTCGTCGCCCGGCTTGAAATCCTGCACATTCTTGAACTCGGAGAGCGGAACAATACCCTCCGACTTGAAATTGACATCTATTATGACCTCTTTATCGGTAATCCTGAGTATGCGCCCCTTGACGACTTGCCCCTCTTCAAGGCCGGCAAGCGTCTGCTGGTAGTCCTGGAGTATGTCGTCGACCTGGCCGGGCATATAGTAGCTCTCCTCAAACTCGGAGAGGTCTACCTCCTGGCCGGAGGCGTCTACGCCTTTGCGGTGTTTGATTTCTGTGTCCTGGGAGGCTGCGGGTGAGGTTTTACTCATGGAATGCTCCTTCTGTACTGCTATGGGTTAAGGTTTATGGGAAAAGTCAAATAATAAAAATAAAAATCAAAATCAAATTCGTTTAAGGGGATGGCTTCGCCCTCCCTCGCTCCATAAAAACGGGCAAAAAACGCCCGTTTTTATTCCGCTACCCACCCTGCGGGGAACACCCCGCAACGCCCCGCCACATTAGAACCCTTTCCTTAACGTTTTCCCTTTTCAGGGGGGTCTCCCCCCTGAAAAAGGAAAACAATAACAAATACGCGCCGCTATAGCGTCGCAAAATCAATCAAGCGACGCAGCGCATATATTATATTAATACATTATGGCGTTGTACATCATCACCACAAAAGAAAAAAAGAAAACCATGACAGAACCCGAAAATGCCTCAGAATTAATTCTAATCCGCAACTTCTGCATAATCGCCCACATCGACCACGGCAAGTCCACACTCGCCGACCGTTTCCTTGAGCTTACGGGCACGGTCAACAAGGAGAAGATGCAGGACCAGGTGCTCGACGACATGGACCTGGAACGGGAGCGCGGGATTACCATAAAGTCGCATCCGGTACGGATGGCCTACAGCGCCGCCGACGGGAAGACATACCAGTTCAATCTCATAGACACGCCGGGGCACGTAGACTTCTCCTACGAGGTCTCACGTTCGCTTGCCGCGTGCGAGGGGGCTATCCTGGTGGTCGACGCCTCGCAGGGGATAGAGGCGCAGACGCTGACCAACATATATTTGGCGCTTGACAACGACCTGGCGATAGTGGCGGTGATGAACAAGGTCGATTTGCCCTCCGCCCGCCCCGACGAAATCCGCCGGCAGGTAAGCGAGCTTCTGGGCGTGGCGCCGGAGAGCGTTCTCTCGTGCAGCGCCAAGACAGGCGAGGGTGTGCCGGCGCTTTTGGAGCGGGTAATTGCCGGCGTCCCGCCGCCGAAGGGTCTTATCGATTCGCCGCTCAAGGCGCTTATCTTCGACTCCAAGTTTGACGCTTTTCGAGGCGCCGTCGCGTACGTTCGCGTCGCGGACGGGACACTTTGCAGGGGGCAGTCCATACGCTTTTTCGAGACGGGGCGCGAATACGATGTCGACGAGGTGGGGTTCTTCCGTATGGGGCGCGTCCCCTCCGCCAAGCTCTGCGCCGGCGAGGTGGGCTACGTCATCGCCAATATCAAAACCGTCTCCGACATCAGCATCGGCGACACGATAACCACTCGGCTGAACGGCGCCTCCGAACCCATACCGGGCTACAAGCAAGTGAAGCCCATGGTCTTCAGCGGGATATACCCGGTTGACAAAGGAGAATACGAAGACCTCCGCACCGCGCTCGAAAAACTGCGGCTCAACGACTCCTCCATCTCATACGAGCCGGAGACCTCCACGGCGCTGGGCTTCGGCTTCCGCGCCGGATTCCTGGGGCTGCTGCACATGGAAATCATCCAGGAGCGGCTGTTACGCGAATTCAATGTGGATATCATCACCACGGTCCCCAACGTGGAGTACGAGATACACCTGAAGAACGGGGAGACGCTCCGCATCGACAGCCCCGCCGCCCTGCCGTCGGCGCAGGAGACCGAATACATCTGCGAACCCATATCGCGGGTACAGCTCATCACGCCCACGGATTACGTGGGCGCCATAATGAAACTCTGCGACGAGAAACGCGGCAAACTAATCAACATGGAGTATTTGGAGACGACGCGCGTCTGCCTGAACTATCATCTGCCGCTCGCGGAGTTGATAATAGACTTCTTCGACCGTTTGAAAGGCTGCTCCAAAGGTTACGCCTCGATGGACTACGAGTTCGAAGGATACCGGCGCGACGATTTGATAAAGCTCGACATACTGATAAACAGCGCCCCTGTAGACGCTTTCTCCACCATCATCCACCGCGGCAACTCCTACTCCTACGGCCAGATGATTACGTCGAAGCTGAAGGAGCTTATCCCGCGCCAGCAGTTCGAGGTCGCGATTCAGGCGGCCATCGGCAGCAAGGTAATAGCGCGCACCACGGTCAAAGCCTACCGCAAAGACGTAACGGCAAAGTGCTACGGCGGCGACATCACGCGGAAGCGGAAGCTGTTGGACAAGCAGAAAGAGGGCAAGAAGCGCATGAAGCAAATAGGAAACGTGGAGGTGCCGCAAGAGGCGTTTTTGGCGGTTCTGAGCAGGGATTGATTACCTCAAACCCCCCAAAAATTTCCCGTTCCCCCAAAGCGTAATGACCGGCCGCCCAACGACGCGGTCGAGGCGCACCGCCCCAAAGTACCGCGAGTCCTTTGCCCCGGACCAGTTGTCCCCCATCAAAAACAGGTACCGCTCGTTTACCCGAAATCCGGTGAGCTCTTTGGCGCCCCTGAAGAGCGAAAAGGCCAGCTGCGGCTTGACGTCCGTCTCCTCCCCCTGCATCCTCATGTACTCGCGCAGCCTGTCCCAGAAGAACCAGTCGGCGGACAGCTCCTCCGGTATGGAGTCTATAGACCCGCTGTAGAGCGAAAAATCCTTAATCCGGTAGCCGCCGATGATGGAGTCGCCGGCCATGGCGAATGCCCTCAGACGGACGCCGGATTTCTCCTGGCGCAGAACGGTGTAGGCGAAGACCAAATCGCGCAGCGTCAATCCGTCGAATGTGATGGTGTCTCCGGGTGCCGGTACCCTGTATAACGCCATAAAGTCCGCCGGGGAGTATTCGGCGGGAAGCACGCCATAGCGCGCCGTGTCTTTCTCCAGGCCCCTCACCGCGTAACCGTTGAAGTAGAACCGCCCCGCGTCCACGCTCGCCGTGTCGCCGGAGACGGCCGCTATCCTCAGGATGGTCATGCCGGCGCCCTTGCCCGGAAGCGACGCGACGGTCAGCTTGTTCCTGATGGCAAAAAACTTATTGAGCTGCGGCGTGGCGTAGGGCGCCTTCATCAGCAACACCCTGTCGCCGGCCTTGACGCCGGGTTCCATCTGCGACCCCTCCACCCGCACCGAGTCGCACACAAAAAACTTAAAAACCAGCCCAACGGCAAGAATAATCGCAAACCGCTTAACGCCGCGGTACAAGACCATCCGCGTATCGGCGCTGTAACGCAGTTTGTTTATCAGGCTGGAGAACCGGCTCTTTTTAGCGGGCATCGCGCGTTCCTTATTGTTTGCGGTGTTAACGCGTATCAATATGTATCAACCGTATAATTAATACGCGTTAACGGGTATTAACATTGTGAACGTCAAATATCCGCAACCCGAATGTGCAACTCCTTGAGCTGTTTCTCGGTGACCTCCGCCGGCGCTTTCATCATCAAATCCTGCGCTTTTTGGTTCATCGGGAAGGCTATAACCTCCCTTATATTCGGTTCATCCGCCAAAAGCATTATTATTCTGTCTACCCCCGGCGCGATGCCTCCGTGGGGCGGGGCGCCGTAGCTTAGGGCGTTTATCATCGCGCCGAACCTCGCGTCCACCTCCTCCTTGCCGTATCCGGCTATCTCGAAGGCCCTGTACATGATGTCGGGGCGGTGGTTGCGAATCGCGCCGCTTGACAGCTCTATGCCGTTGCAGACTATGTCGTACTGGCAGGCGAGAATGTCGAGCGGGTCTTTCTCCTGCAACGCCGCAAGGCCCCCCTGCGGCATGGAGAAGGGGTTGTGGGAGAAATCTATTCTCTTGAGTTCCTCGTTGTACTCGAACATGGGGAAGCAGGTTATCCAGCAAAATCTGAAAGCGTCCTTTTCGACGATGTCGAGCTCTTTTCCCAGCTTGACCCTTATCTCTCCGGCGATATTATTCGCGGCGGCCTCGTCGTTGCACACGAAGAACGCCGCGTCGCCCGGCTTTGCCCCAAGCGCCTCCGTAAGCGCCGCCATGCTGTTCGCGTCTAAGAATTTTGCGATAGGCCCCTTGGCCCCCTCCTCATTCCATATTAAATACGCCAGCCCCTGCGAACCGACGGACTGCGCGAACTCGACCATCCTGTCATAAAACGCTCTCGGACGCCCCGCCACATCCCTGACCGGAACGGCGCGGACAACCCCGCCGCCGGCCACCGCCTGAGCGAACACCTTGAACCCGCTGTCGGCGAAGAGCCGCGAGACATCCTGTATCTCTATGGGGATGCGCAGGTCGGGCTTGTCCGTCCCGTATTTGAGCATCGCCTCCCTGTAGGGGATACGGCGGAAGGGCGGTTTGTCGAAAGCGTGGGGGGAGAACTCGCCGAACAGCCCGTCAAAGAGCTTTTCCACCACGGCGAACACGTCGTCCTGGGTGACGAAAGACATCTCTATATCAAGCTGATAGAACTCGCCCGGCGACCTGTCGGCGCGGGCGTCCTCGTCGCGGAAGCAAGGGGCGACCTGGAAGTACCTGTCGAACCCGGCAATCATGAGCAGCTGCTTGAACTGCTGCGGCGCCTGCGGCAGGGCGTAGAATTTGCCGGGATGGATACGCGACGGAACGAGGAAGTCCCGCGCCCCCTCCGGGGAGGAGCTGGTGAGGATGGGCGTTTGGTACTCGTTGAACCCCATCTCCGTCATGGCGCGGCGCATATACGCGATTACCCTGGAACGCAGCAGTATGTTGGTGTGTATCCGGCCGCGGCGCAAGTCAATAAAACGGTACTCAAGCCGCAAATCCTCAGGCGCCTGGTCTTCGGGGAAGACGGGGATAGGCACAAGCTCCGCGGCGCTCAACACCTCAAAGGCGTCGGCGGCAAGCTCCACCTCGCCTGTCGGCAGCTTGGGGTTTACGTTTTCGTCGGTGCGGTGGGCCAGTATGCCGTCAAAGCGGACGACGGTCTCCTTGGTAAGATGCGCGATAGCCTTCTGGAAGGCGCGGTCGGGATAAACGACCACCTGCGTAAGCCCGTAGTGGTCGCGCAAATCGATAAAAAGCACGCCGCCGTGGTCGCGGCGGTTGTTAATCCACCCGCTAAGCCGAACGAACTCGCCCACATTACAACCGCGAAGCTCCCCGCAATTGTGGGTACGATAACGATGCGGTTCCTTAATCTGTTCCGTACTGATGATAAACTCCTAACCGTTAGGGTCAATGATATAAATATTTACACTACCGTCCCATATGTAATCCCAAGCGTTCCCAAACCGCATTTCGGCTACGCTCATTTCGACAGGCTCAATGCATCGCAATGACCGCCTTAAATAGCCTCAAAAAGCCGCATATAGCAATATAATATATTTGTTCGAGTTAACATATTTTATTCTATACATTACGTATCCGAGTATGCGCCTATAAAGCCGCGCAGCGGCGTTACTTTATTAACCGGGGGTTTTAACCCCCGGCAGGCAGCGTAACGTTCGCTCCATCTCAAAGTCCCGCCAGGGACGACACAATTGTTTTTATCTCACCTCAAATAAAGTGTCGCCCCTGGCGGGGCTTTTTAGCTTCACGGCATCCCCTAACCGGCGGTTAAAACCGCCGGTTAATGGCTCGGCGGTAAAACCGCCGGCATATCGCCCCTGGCGGGGCTTTTCCGCAATATCAACTGTTTTTCAACGCTATTCACAACAGCGTCTTTTCTATGGGATGGCAGTGAACTCAAAAGAGTTAATTTTTCTTCATCTCTTTCTCCATAGCCTCCGTCTTTTTCGCCAACGCCTCAATCCTGCCCTCCATGACGTCAATTTTTTTTTGTATCAGCTCCGCCATCCTGGTGATGGTTTTCTGCTGCTCCTTATACAGCTTTTCCGCTTTTTCCGCCCGCTCGCTTGAAATTATTTTTGTGACTATCGGCTGCGGCGGGAGCATTATCGGCTGCGGCGGCATCGCCGTTGCCGCCGGCGGTGTCTCCGGCGTTACCGCCGGCATGGACGCCGTTGTTGTGCGTCCGAGCGTTTTCATCGACCTCGTGTCATTCCACGCTCTGACCGCTCTTGATATTTTGTCGCTTAACATTGAGTAGCCGAGCATCAGCGCTATCAGCAGCAGCAGCGCGAAAAGGATTTTGTTCATGTAGCCGCTGTCGGCGTTATTCTTTTTTCCGGGCGCCGCCGCGTCGTCGTCTTCATTATCGGCGTCGTTTTCGCCGCCGGTGTCCGGCGACCGTTTTTGCGCTGACTGGGTGCCGCCGGATTTGGGTTTTGACGGGGCGCGGGGGTCTAAGCGCGTCGGTATGGGCTTCAGCGTGTGAATCATCATGTCTTTCACCCCTTTAACGGGGAGCGGTTCCTCGTCGTAGTCTAAGCCGTCCCAGTCGTGCTCGAATATCGTCTTGCCGCCGTGGAGGATGCGGAACGGGGGGGCGTCGTCTATCAGCGCTATCTGCGAGACTAAGTCGATGGAAGCGGCGAAGCCGCCCGTTACGGCCGTCTCCAAACCGGAATTGATGGTCAGCGGCCAGGCGTAGAAGAGCGTTATCTGTCCGTCAGGGGAGACGTCCATGCTGTAGTATGGCGCCTTGCCCTGCGTGATGTGCTGGAACCAGCGTTGACCCGATACGCTGCGCGGCGGCGCGGAGCGCGGCGACTCGGGCGTCACGTCGTTCACCGTGAACCCGCCGATGTTGGCGCGGAGAACGCGGGTGACTCCGGGGTTGTCGCGCATAAACTCGTAGAGCGCCCGGTTCATGAACTCGATGTCCGGAGAGGGGATTACCTCCTCGTACATACAGCGGGCGAGGGCGGTCTCGAGGAGGCGGAACTCGCGTTCTATCCGTTGCTTGGGCGGGATAGGGGCGGCCGGCGCGGCAACGGCGCCGGTGAGCGCCGCCGCGAAAACCGTGAGCATTATCGTCTTTATTAATGTTTTTATCATAGTGTTCTTTCATTTCGACAAGCTCAATGCGTCGCAATGGCCGTCATTTCGACGTCGCTCAATGACCGTTGCGTCGGCTTTGCTCAATGACCGTTGCGTCGGCTGAGCGAAGTCGAAGCCCGCCGCTACATAAAATATAATTCCAGTCAACAATTATCGGTTGAAATCCGTACGATAATAAATCTTTTTTCATTTCCTCCACCGACCTGCCGTCCGCTATCTCAAACTGCGCGTCCGAGACTTGACCGCTGGATTTGCCTACGGCGGTGCTCACGCCGGCGGACATCTTCGTCGGTCCCAGCGGCAGTATGGCGTTTCTGAAGGGCGCCGACTCCCTTGTCGAGACCGTTATTCCGGCGCCGGGCATGAAGAGGCGCAGCGCGGTCATGTATTGGACGAAAGTTCTGTCGTCTACGGTAAAATCGGGTTTGAACTCATCCCCGGCTTGCGGCCTGATGCGTGGGAAGGAGGCGCTGACCTCGACGGACGGGTACTTTTCCGCGATGTAGCGCGCGTGCAGGCCGGAGAAGAATGTATCTTTTAGCGGCTGCGCCAAGCCTAAGAGGGCGCCGACCGTGGCGCCGCGCATCCCCGCCGCGCATCCGCGTTCGGGGGCTAAGAGACGGTATTCGAAGTTTGCCTTCGGCCCCCCCTCGTGCAACGCCGCGTACGCCGCCGCGTCGTAGGTCTCCTGATAAACGGTAAGCCCGTCCGCCCCGGCCCCGACCAGTTCGGAATACTCACATTCGTCGAGCGGGTAGACCTCTATCGATATTGATGAAAAATACTCGCGCAGCACCGAGACGCACTCCCGGAGGTACTCCACCGGCGCCGCCCGCCGGGACTCTCCGGTCAGCATGAGAATATGCCGCAGCCCCGTGGCCGCGATACGCTCCGCCTCCGCCCTGACCTCGTCCAAACTCAGATGGCGGCGCTTAATTCTGTTCTGGTGTGCGAAAGAGCAGTAAGGGCAGCGGTTGTCGCAGATATTGGAAACGTAGAGCGGCGTGAAAAGCAGTATGACGCATCCGCTGCGGCTCCTTGTGGCGTCGCGGGCGCGCCGTGCCATCATCTCCAGTATTCGCGGAGCCGACGCGGCGGGTGAGAGCAGCGTCAGATAGTCAAGCTCCGTCAACCGAGGCTTGCTTATAACGCGTTCCGCCCGAACCGCCGTGACCTCGGCGCCGAAAGCGTCAAAATCAAAATCATCGTATCTTTTCAAAACATCGGTAAACGGCATTTTCGTTATTACCACTTCCCCACCGCTCCGGCGGGCGGCTCTATTGTAATCAGGGTGTTGCTGTGGTCTAATTCCACCAAATACATCCCAAACGACCGCGCAAGCTCCCGGGCGTCGGCGTCAAAGGTAATCCCGGCTATGGCGGCGTAAATCGTCTTGCCGGTCAATCCGGCTTTAGCTTCGTGTTCACGCAGCCTGCCTAACCGGTTCACGTGCTTAATAATTTCATCTTTCGTAGCTAATGTTTTCGCCTCCACCGCCATGACCGCATCGCCGTTTTCGAGGAA
>JAITCM010000029.1 GCA_031283085.1 Chitinispirillales bacterium
TTTGTGTAAATATTCTTTTTTAAGAGTTGTGGCTTTCTGGATTGCTTCGCTACGCTCGCAATGACAGTCATTGCGAGGCGCGAAGCGCCGAAGCAACTTGTTTATCTCGGCGAAGCCAATCCAGTCATATTGACCAAAACCAATTTACACAGATTTTGAGACAGTCTCTATATTTTGGGGCGCGGTGTTTGTTTTAGGTTTGCGGCTCTTCCATATATTATTTTACGTTTAGGGGTTATGATTATGATAATAGCCAATCCGTTATTCGACACGGCGTTCAAGCGGCTCGCCCGAAACCCCGAAATCGCGAAACTTACGGGGCGTGACGAAGGAGGAAATTGAAAGGCTTGGGTTGGACGCGACGGTAATTGAAGAGTAAATAATGAAGTATGCTATCCGTGTGTCGAACTGTGTATCAACAAGATTGTCATTCTAAAAGGAGGTCTTTTGATGTTACGAAAGCGTGGTTTTCCGGTTGCGGCTGCGATTGCCGCGGCCTTGGCTATTGGCGGGTGTTCGCCGGTGGTCAAGGAGGCTTCTTTCCGCAGTATTGAGCTGACGCCGGTTTCGCAGGCCGATGTTGAGACTGTGGCGGAGTTGCAGGTGGTTAGCGCGAAAAAGGTCATAGGGGTGGCGAAGGGTGTGGTAACCTCTCCCGAACAGCGGCAAAACCTCTATGTGGAGGCGTTGGAGCTGGCGATTGCGTCTGACCCGTCCGGGACGGCGGATGTTTTGGTGGCGCCCAGTTATTTTGAGGTGACGAAGGACAGGGTGAATGTGACGGTTACCGTGGTCGGCTATCCGGCGCGTTACAAAAATTTTAAGCGCGGTGAGAAGGCGCCGTTTTCGGTGAGGCAGTTGCCGGGCGGAGTGACGGTAATCAGTTACGACAAGAACGTGTTTAAGGCCAAGTTAGCGAGCGACAATGTAATAGCGGTACAGGCCCGTGGCGCCGGTCAGGTAGGCGCCGCGCCGCCGTTTGTGCCGACGCCGGTTGTTCCGACGCCGTTTGTGGCGCCGTCGGTAGAGCCGCCGCCGGTAGCGCCGCCGCCGGCGGCCGGTGAGGCGGAAAGTACCGACGCGCCTGCGCCTGCGACAACGTCAACCATAGAACGGACGGGAGAATAACCTAACATGAGAAAGATACTGCTATTGACGATGGTTTGCGGCATCGGGCTTACGGGCTGCGCTGTTAGGATGTCCACCTCGATAAAGACGGTGAGCGCGGGGCCTGAGACGGTGCGGTCATTGCCGCTGACCGCCGACCTGAACATATCGGAGCAGAAGGTGCGGGGCGAGGCGTACGGCAGGGTGAGCGATATGTCGGACAATGGAGAGCGCCTGATTCGCGAGGCGGTGGCGCGGGCGCTTGGCCAGGACCCGCCTAAAACGGAGGGGCCGGATGTGCTTGTGGGTATGAACGTCCGCAAGGAGCAGAGCGGAAAGAATCTGTCGGTGACCGTGACGGGCTATCCGGGTTGGTATCATAATTTCCGCACAGTGGAATCCGGCGATTCGGCGTGGCTGATATTGACAAACACGGGCGGAGTCCGGCGGGGCGGCCCCGAAGGGCTGCCGATTATCGCGCCGGGGCAGATAACTGTCGGCGGTTTGCCTAAGCCGAAGGGAACGAGCGGGAAAAGGTACTATCTCGGCGCGAACATGATGCTGGCCGGTTCGCGTTCGATGACCGGTGAGTGGCTCTGTCTGGAGGGCGGGTTGCGCGGAATGCATGATATGTCGTACGGGTTTGAGTTAGGCGGCGGCTTTTTCGGCGAACCCAATTCGAATCGCGGTAAAAGCGAATCGATGGGCGGCGGCTTTAATGCCAGCCGCACGTATGATTTGCCGTCGGATATCGGACAGTTGGTGTACGGGGTGTCCGCCGGCTTTTGGTACGGGTACTACAATAAGTATCAGCGCGACAACAGCGTGTCATACAATCGCGACGAGAGTCAGGATGACTACTTGTTTGGCGGCCCTTTCGTCAAGTTGCGCTGGAAGCTTGTCGAACTTTCCTACAGGGGGCTTATAGGAAAGGAAGAGCGTGTGTCTCGGCTTAGGAGGCCCAGTGGTTCCATCTACAGACTTGAAAATGAAGACGGTTTCGCTTGGGTCAGTCAATTAAAACTTGGTGTGCATTTAAAATTATAATCTTTAAAATCAACCGGCAGGTCGATACAAATGGCACAGACCCAAAACCGGAAACGCAAGCCTAAGGCGGCAGCCGCCTTGTTGTCGTCATTATTACCGTTGTTGCTGACGCTGTTGTCGGTAACAACCGGCGGCGCTCTCGCCCAGGGACAGATGGAACTTGAGCTCGACCTTGACGCTTCCCCTGAAAAGGCCCTGTACGGGGCCATAATGAAGGTGGCCGACGAGGCTTTTCAATTGAATCTCAAGGGGCTCGACGCTCTCGAGCGTAAGGACAACAACGCCGCTCTTGACCTCTTTACGCAGGCTATCACCGTCTTCCCGCAGTACACCGACGCAATCAACAACCGCGGCGTCGTACTTTACAGGCGCGGCGACGTCGCCGGGGCGCAGAGGGCCTGGGAGGAGGCCGTGAGGCGCGACCCGCAATACTACGTGGCCTATTACAACATCGGGTTGATACATATCCACAGCAAGAAGCCTGATGAGGCGAAGCGGCAGTTTGAGCTTGCGGTGAAGCGGAACCCGAAATTCACGGAGGCGATTCTGCGTTTGGGCGCCATTGAAATGCAGGCCGGGCGGTCGAATACCGCGCTTGAATACTTTGCCAAAGCTTACAAGACCGCGCCCAGGCACCAGGACGCCTGGAACTTTTATTCTTACGGGCTCTTAGTCGCTAAGGACACGGCGGGGGCTATCACCGTGCTGAAAAATGTTGGGGACGACCCGGAGGCTTTGGCGCAGCTTGGCCGGATAGAGGGGTTGCGTAAACACTATGCTCAGGCGGCGGAGTACCTGACTAAGGCCGTTGACCGCGGGGCGTCGCCGCAGGCGTTGCTCGACTTGGCATCGGTGCAGCTCGACGGCGGAAAGTGCGGCGACGCGCTTACCTCCGTATCCAATTATTTTGCCGGGGAGGCAAACTCAAGCGTAGACTCGTGGCTGCTCGCCGGGTTCGCGGCCAGGGAGTGCCACGGTCCGGCCAAGGCGCTCGAATATTACGACAAGGGGCTGAAGCGCTACCCCCGCGACCCGCTCCTTATGCGCAATGCCGGACAGATGTATTTTTCGCAGAAGGAGTACGCGAGAGCCGAGGCGATGTGGAGCGATGTCGGCGACGCGTACTCCGACCCGCAGATGTACTATATGCGGGCGGTGGCGGCGCGTTTGCGGAACGATTTCGGCGCGGCGGAGCGGCTTATCAAAAAAGCCGTATCAATGGACGAAAAGGCTGACTACTATGATTTTTTGGGTGTGTTGAGCCACGCGAAAGGCGACGGCAAGGCCGCCGAGGAGCACTTTAGGAAAGCGCTGAAACTCGACCCTGACAACATGAGCGCGCAGCTTAATCTGGCGATTAAAGGCAAGAACGCCGCCGACATGGATAAATCCGTCGAGGACGCGGCGAAGCGGCTGTCCTCCTGCGGTAACGATTGCGTCGACGCGGCTTTGCAGTTGTCTATCCTCTATTACCATCAAAAGAAGTACGACAAGGCGGTATCAACACTCGAATCGGTCAAGGACGCGGACAGGAATATCCGCGTGTACCGCCACATCGCGATTTTCAATAAGGAGATGCAGAGGTACGACAGGGCGGTTTCCGTTTTAGAGGCCGCCGTCGCGAAATTTCCCAACGACCTCCAGGCGCGGTACGAACTGGCGGAGGCCTGTTTATCATCCGGCAATCCGGCGAAAGCGGCGAAGATATTTGCCGCGTTGCTCCCCAAGTGGAAAACGGATGTTTGGCGTCTCCACTATCAGCTCGGTTACGCCTGTATGGAACAGAACGAGTTGACAAGCGCGAAATCGGCGTTTGAGAAGAGTATGGCGGCCAGGAAGGACAATCCGGCGGCGAGGGCGCTATTGGCGTTTGTCCTCAACCGCATGGGGGAGACCGACAGAGCCGTTGACCAGTGGGAAAAGACAGTTACCGAGGACGGTAGCAACTCAACGGTACACATCAATCTTGGACTGTCCTACGAGAGCAAGGGGCAGTACGACAAGGCGCTGGAAAGTTACAAAAAGGCGCAGTCGCTAAACTCGTCCGACAAGGCCGTCTACATCAACTTGGGCAACGCCTATCAGGGGTTGGGGAGGACGGCGGAGGCCTTTGACGCCTTTACGCGGGGTCTGGAGTCAAACAAGCGCGAGTTGGCCGCGTACAATATTTTTCTATTGTCAAGGAAGCGCGGCGATGCGGACAGGGCGGATAAGATGCACGCTCTGTTGAAGAAAGAATTCCCGTCGTCGGTATATTATTCCCGTGTCTCCGCCGAGATGGAATTGGTCAAGGGCGACACGGCTAAGGCTTTGTCCGCCTGCGAGTCTATAAAGGAGAAGGACGCCCACGACTGGTTTGCCGTGGCCCGCGCAGCCGCGGCGCTCGGCCAAAAGGCGAAAGCGGAGAGCGCGCTTGCCAAAGTGCCGGACGACAGCGTATGGAAGCGGGAGAAGAGCGTAGTCCGCGCGAGGCTGGCGTTTAACGGCGGCGATTACAGAGGGGCGTATCAGGCGTATAAGGAGGCCGTCCACGCGAGCGGTAAAGAGGGCGGGGCGGACGCGGACGCCATCGCTTACAATATGATATTCGCCGCCTGCAAGGGCGGGATGCACAAGGAGGCTTTGGAGGCGGCCGATGACGCAATTAAGAAAGCCGCCGGCAACGCCCGCGCCGAAATATGCCGCGCTGCCGGCGACTGCGCCGTGGCCGCCAAAAGGTGGGCCGACGCGAAAAACTGGTTTACCAAACTGTCAACCGCGGAACCGAACAACGCCGCCGCGCAGTACAACATAGCCGTGGCCCACTACAACTTAGGCGAGGTGGAGGAGTCCTACAACCGCTATCAAAAGGCGAGAGAGTTGGACAGGAAGATACAGAACAAAGATATAGAACTTAGGTATGAGCAATTCAAGCGCGGCGGACCGTCGCAGCAAAAGGAGGTCGCGCTGTCGAACCGGACGCAAAACGACTCGCTTGACACGTGGTACAACCGCGCTGTGGGTTTGCAGAACGCGAAGAAAGTCGATCAGGCGGAGTCTCTATATAAGAAGATACTGGAGCAAGATCCGGCGTTTAGCTACGCGTGGAACAATCTGGGCGCGATATACGGGGCGCGGGGCGACTTGGACCAGGCGGAAGCCGCCTACCTGAAGGCGCTGGAGACGCAACCGTCCCCGGAGACATACGCGAACTTGGCGAACATCTACATCGCCCAAAACGACAACGGCAAGGCGGGGGAGATAGTGGCGAAAGGGCTTGAGAAGAACCCGAACAGCGCGGCGCTCAAGCAACTGGAGCGGAAGCTGCGCGGGAAAAAGTGAGGCATTTACTGTATATACTCCCTCCGACGCCGGGCGGCCTTTCGCGTCTTTCAAATTCCACGAACCCACAACGCGCGTATTACTGAATATTGACTTCTTCAAATATATATTTGGGTCGCAAAAAGTCTATTAAGAAAATAAAAAATATTAACTTCCTTCGCCAAATATTATATTATAATATTTATAGTTACGCGGCCGTCCCGGCCGCTTCGTGTCAGCTTGGCCATGTTTTGGGTTCCAAAAGGGCAAAAATCAACGCCAAAAGGGGTTTTTATGTTTAAGGCAGGCAGAAAATCAATGGCGGCTATGGCCGTGCCGTCGGTATTATCCGTATTGACGGCGTTCATTCTCATCCTCGTCTCCGCGCCGTCCGTTCGTGCCGATGCCGAGTTTGACAACCTGTTTTCCGCAAAGAAATACAAGGAGGCTTTGGCCTACGCGGAGGAGAAGCTTCCCTACAACAAACGCGACCCGCAGCTTTGGATTAAAGTGGGACAGGCCAATGAGGCGCTTGGTTTGCTTGAAAAGGCGTTGGCTTGCTACCTGGTGGCTTGGCGCACCATGTCGGACGACTATCAGGCGCTCATCAGCGTTGCGCGCATTTATAACAAGATGGAGCAGCCGGAGGACGCGGCGGCTATGGCGGAGCGGGCGCTCAAGGTAAATTTTACGGCGGAGGCGAGCTGGGAGTACGCGAGAGCCTGCATTTTGCTCAAGAGGCCGGCCGACGCCAAGAAGGCGCTTGAGAAGATTATCGCCACGGACTCTTCCAATGTTATCGCCAACCGTGAGTTGGGCAACATTTATTATAATGTCGGGGAGTTCGCGAATGCCATTCCGCTTATGAAGCGCTCCTACAGGGAAAGGGCCGACGGGGAGGTGGCGTTCAGAATAGGGCGGTCGTACGTGGAGGCCGGGGTTCCCGACAGCGCGTTGATTTACCTGAAGGTCGCCGTTGACCGCAAGTCGAATGTTTCGGCGGCGTCGCGTTTCATTGCCCGCGCGCGGTTTGGGCAGAAGAAGTACGGCGAGGTCGTTTCCGGGTACGCCGGCGTGTCGCAGGATATTATGGACGCCATGGATTTTTATATGCTGGGCTTTGCCAAGGAGAAGACCAACGACGCCGCTGGCGCCTCGGTGGCCTACAAGTCGGCGGTGGCGATGTTTGGGAACGACAAGAGGAAAGAGGCTCTTTTGGCGCGTGCCAATCTGGCGCGTTCGCAACTCAAGAGCAAGGCCGTATCTTTCGCGTTCCCGCATCTGCAATTTATCGTGGCGGCCGATGAAAAGGGCGCCGTCGTGAACGATATATACTTCCTTTTGGCCGACGCGTACGTGGAGTCTAAGGACAATCCCAAGGCGATAGCGAGTTTGGAGAAAGCCATAACCGTAAACGAGCGCAACCTTGATGCCTACGCGCGGTTGGCCGAGCTTTACGAGAAGAACGGGCAGAGCGATAAGGCCAGGAAGACATACGAGCAGATGGTAACAATCAGCCCGAATGACCCGAAGGTCTTCGTTACGCTGGGCAACTACAATATCAAGGCCAAGAAGTGGAAAGACGCCGTCGGGATGTTCGAGAAAGCCAACAAGCTCAAAGAGACGGCGGCCGCCTTTGAGGGCATGGCCGTGGCCTACTTTAGCGCCGGCGATATGGCCAAGGCGGCAATGGAAGCGGCGAGGAGCGCCATAACGCTCAATCCGAACGCTTTGGAGGCGCGCGCTGTGATTACGCGGGTGCTCATGAGCGAGAAGAATTATAAGTCCGCCCAGGAGCACGCGGAGTTTTTAAGCAAGAAAGCCCCGAATAATATCGAGTATTTGAGGATGCTTGCCGAGTGCTGCGATAAAAACGACGTTAAGGCCATGCTTGCCGTCGTCGATAAGCAGATAGTGGCGATTGACCGCAAGGATGTTACCTCTCGGCTGCGCCTTGCCATGTCCGCCGAGTCTAAGAACGACTTTAGGACGGCCGCGGCGATGTATACGGAGATTACGACGCTCGACCCCAAAAATCCGCAGGCTCACAGGCGTCTGGCGAATATCTTTGCCGCCCAAAATCAGAACATCGAGGCTACGGCGAGCATCAGGGAGTATCTCAAGCTAAAGCCGAACGACGCCGAGGCCAACCGCGATTTGGGCGACTACCTCTACAGTCAGAAAGACCTGGACGGGGCGTTAAACTCGTACAGGATGGCGATAAAACTTGACCCCAACCTCAAGGGGTTCCACAAGCGCTATGCCGAAATCGTGATAGCCAAGGGGCAGACGACCGAGGTCGTCACGGCGCTCACCGCCATCATCAAGAACGGCGACGCGGACGTGGGCACCTACACCACGCTTGGTGTTATCTACCAGAATCGCAGCCAGTATAAGGAGGCGATGGAGATGTACACGAAGGCGGCCAGACTGGAGCCGTCCAATGTCGATGTTCTAACGGCCCTCGCGGGCTGTCAAGCGGCGTTGGGCGATGTCAAGGCGGCAATCATCTCTTACGAGCAGGTCGTCATGATGAATTCCGGGGCCGCGCAGGAGTACAAGGATCTTGCCGACCTTTACGTAAAGCAGAAGAACGGTGAGGAGGCGCTGCGCTGCTACGTTAAGTATTTGGAGAAGGTTCCTACGGACAGGGTTACCGCCGCGAGTGTGGGCAAACTGCTCTACGAGCAGAAGAAGTACGCCGAGGCCGCCAAATATTTATCGCTCGCTCAGTCGACCGAGCCGGCGGTGCTTTTGATGTACGCGGACGCGAGTTTGCGGTCAGGCGACGCCAAAAGCGCGCAGACGGCGCTTGAGGAGTTGCGTAACAGGAAACCGCGCGTCTCGGAAATAGGCCGCGTGCTGACGCTTTTGGGCGAGATGTACGAGAAGGACGGGAAGCAAAATCAGGCCGCGCTGGTCTACGCCGAGTATGCCGGTCTGCCGGGCGTGAAAGACCGTGACGCCTCCTACAAGTCCGCGTTCTTGATGGAAAAGGGGAATCCGAGCGCCGCCATAAAGATTTACGAGGCGAACATGAAGACCTTTCCGGACGATATAAGGAACGGTTTGCGTCTCGGCCTCATATACTCGCAAAATAAGGATACGCGGGAGAAGGCCGTGCCGCTGTTGCAAAAATCCGCCGCGGCCGCGGACAAGGAGCCGAAACTGTGGCTCGAAATAGCCGCCGTTTACGGTTCCATGAACCGTGATGTCGACGAGTTGGCCGCGTACCAAAAGTACGTGCGTACCGACCCGCAGCACGTGGAGGCGAACAAAAGAATCGGTACGCTTTTGATGAGAAAGGGTGACAACACCAACGCGATGATTAACCTTGAGATTGCCAATACGATGTCGCCGAACGACCCCGGCGTCATGATGCTTTTAGCCAGGGGCTACGCTCGTACAAAGCGCAACAGGGAGGCGCTTGAGATGTTGACAAAGGCCAAGGCGGTAAGACCGAGCGACCCGGATATCCGTTTCCAGCTCTACGAGCTCTATGTGGCGGAAAACAAGCGGCAGGAGGCGTTTGGGGAGATACGGGAGCTTGTGAAGCTCAGCAACGACCCTCGTTACCAGCAGCTTTTCGGGGATGCTTTGGTTGCCTTGGGCGACGTCAAGGAGGCGGAGGGGGTGGTTGAAGAGCTTTTGGCTAAAGACCCGACCGACCCCAGCGCGTTGATGTTGCGCGCCAAAATTTTGCGTTCCCGCAAGGAGTACGACCAGGCGCTTGAGGTGTACAAGGAGATAGGGGATATTCAGCCTGACAACGCGCTGGCCCACTACGAGCGGGCGGAGACGTATTTGCAGGCTTCAAAACCGGTGTGGGCGGAGACGTTCTACAACAGGGCGCTTAGGGCCGACCCTAAGTTCGCGTTGGCGGAATTGGGGCTTGCCAAGCTCTATAAGGCGCGCAATCAGATGGACCAGTACAGGGAGCATTTGGAGGCCGCCCAAAGGCTGGCGCCCGACAATGACCTTGTGGCGGAGGAGGTCAGGAAGACCGGGAAGTAAAAGAATTATTTTTTCCGCTTGTTTTTTGTTGGCAAGAGTTATATTTAAACGAGTGGCGGATATATATGCTCCCTTCGTCTAGTGGTTAGGACACAAGGTTTTCATCCTTGCAACAGGGGTTCGATTCCCCTAGGGAGTGTTTTTCGGGTTCTTTCGCTGAAAGAACCCTTTTTTGTCTTTAAACGTTGATGTCGGCGCTAATAAACTATGGATAACAAAGAGGTGCTGAAATATTGCCCGCGTTGCTCCGCTCACGCGGTCTTGGCGGACTCCCGCAAAATCGTCTGCGCCGGATGCGGGTTTCAGATTTACCTAAACACCGCCGCCGCCGTTGCCGCGTTGCTCTTTGACGGCGACAGCCGGCTCATGGCCGTCCGCAGGAACCACGAACCGCGGTCAGGGATGCTTGACCTGCCGGGCGGTTTCGTCGACTTCGGCGAAACCGCTGAGGAGGCGCTGTCGCGTGAATTGCGCGAGGAACTGGGCATAACGGTCTGCGGCATCGAGTACTACCGGTCAATTCCCAATAAGTACCAGTACGGCGGCGTTCTGTACCACACGCTCGACATCTTCTTAAAGTGCCGTTTTGACGACGGCGTTGATAATAATATCCGCCCTAACGACGAAATAAGTGAAGTCGTGTACAAACGCCCCGGCGATATTTCCGAGGATGAGATAGCCTTTGATTCAATGAAGAAGCTGATTAAGTCTTTAAAAATAAATTGATTTTTATTACGTTAATGTATATTTATCAGGTTACGGGCGTTATTGATACGGCATACTTTTATGTTTATTTAAGGAATAAGATAATGGGTTGGTTTACAAAAAAGTCAAAGGAGCCTGCCGGCAAGAAGCTGCAGCAAGATGAGATTTGGATACGTTGCCAGTCTTGCTCGGCGCACGTCTTCAAACAGGACTTTCTGAACAACATCAGCGTATGCCCCAAGTGCGGCTGGCACGGGAAGCTGACCGCCTACGAGCGCATCGGCATCACGCTCGACAGCGGGACGTTCAAGGAGATGTTTGAGACCATACGTCCCTGCGACCCGTTGCGTTTCGTCGACGGCAAGGGGCCGTACGGCGAGAAGGCGGAGCAGGCGCGGACCAAGACCAAGCTCAACGAGTCGGTGGTGACCGGCACCGGGAAGATAAACGGGCTTGAGGTCGCCGTGAGCGTGATGGACTTTCGCTTCTTGGGGGGTAGCCTCGGTTCCGGGACGGGCGAGAAAATCCTGCAGGCCGCCAACTACGCCTGCGACCACCGTATCCCATACATCATATTTTCGGCGTCGGGCGGGGCCCGTATGCACGAGGGTATACTCTCGCTTATGCAGATGGCCAAGACCTGCGCCGGCGTGGCGCGGCTCGACGACAGGCGGATTCCGTTTATCTCGGTGCTGACCGACCCGACGACCGGTGGCGTCTCCGCCTCATACGCCATGGTTGGCGACGTCAACATCGCGGAACCCGGGGCGCTCATCGGTTTCGCGGGCAGGCGGGTGATAGAGCAAACCATCAAGCAGAAGTTGCCGGAGGACTTTCAAACCGCCGAGTTTGTGCTGGAGCACGGTTTTTTGGACGCCATCGTGCACAGGCGGGAGATGAAGGGCACTCTGCACCGCATCCTTTCATATTATAACAGGTGAGGGGCTAAATTGGAACGCGAATTGGAATTTGAGAGGCCCGTGGTCGAAATTGAGAGGGCCATAGAAAAACTCAAGAACTCGGCCGCCGAGAGCAAGGGCGACTTCAGCGCGCAGATAGCCGAACTTGAGAAAAAGTGCGAGGAGCGCAAGCGGGAGATATACGACGGCCTCTCGCCCTGGCAGACCGTGCAGGTAGCGCGGCACCCCAAGCGCCCCGTGCTCTACGACTACATCACGCTGATGTTCAAGGACTTCGTCGAACTGCGCGGCGACCGGTGCTACGGGGACGACAGGGCGCTAATCGGCGGCTTCGCCACGCTCGACGCCCAAAAGGCCATGCTGGTAGGGCACAGCAAGGGCAAGAACGTGGAGGAGAACGTCAGGCGCAATTTCGGGATGGCGAAGCCGGAGGGCTACCGAAAGGCGCTGCGCCTCATGCGCCTCGCCGAGAAGTTCAACGTGCCGATACTGGCATTCATCGACACCGCCGGCGCCTACCCCGGCCTCGACGCGGAGCAACGCGGCCAGGCCGAGGCCATCGCGAGGAACCTGACGGAGATGGCGAAGATAGAGGTGCCGATAGTGGCCGTAGTAACCGGCGAGGGCGGCAGCGGCGGCGCGCTGGGGATAGGCGTGGCCGATTCGGTGCTAATGCTCTCTAACGCCGTTTACTCGGTAATCTCCCCCGAAGGCTGCGCCTCGATACTGTGGCGCGACGCCTCATTCTCGGCGCGGGCGGCGGAGAGCCTGAAAATCACCGCGAAGTCGCTTCTGTCGCTGGGCGTGATAGACGAGATAATAAAAGAGCCCGTCGGCGGCGCCCACAGCAACCACAAAGCGACGGCGTCCGCGATAAAGTCGGCGGTTCTGAAGCACCTGAAAAAATTAATCCCCCTGTCGCCGCAAAAATTAGTACAGCGGCGGTTTGAGAAGTTTTCGGGGATGGGGAAGTTTACGAAGGGCTGATGAAACCGAATATATAAACCGGATGCAAAATCGGGGATAAGATAATGGGCATAAAGCATGATTTATTCGGAAACACAGACTTCAATAAAATCGCGTCCGACCCAAACTGTAACGAGGCCGGCGTTAGGGCCAATATTATAGACCCGATGCTGAAAGGGCTGGGCTTTACCGCGGAGACCATAGAGCGGGAAAAGCGTCTCGAGATATACGGTCGCGGCAGCAAAAAACAAAAAGGGACGTTAGTCCCGGACTATTTGTTGAAAGTAGGCGAGAGTTACGCGTGGGTTTTGGACGCGAAAGCGCCCGCAAAAAACATTGCGGCCCCGGAAAATGTGCAACAAGCGTATGATTACGCCGTCCACATGGAGGTTCGCTGTAAATATTTTGCTCTTTGCAACGGGGTGGAGTTTTTATGTTTCAGGACGGATGACCCCAAAAAACCGATTATTTCCTTTCGTATGGATAAAATCGACAATTATTGGGAGACATTGCGGAAAACACTATCGCCGGACGGTTTTCATTCCGGGAAAACGGTTGTCTATGAGCCTGTTCTGAATCTCTATAGCCCAAATAAAGCGGCGTTTGATTACTCTACCCGCCCGCTTTTGGGGGAAATACCGGTCAAAAAGCAAGCGGCAAAGCGGCATTTCGGGGTTAACGCGTATTTCACGCGGCAGGCGTGGAACGTGGTGGCGGAGTATATAAAGAATTTTACCCGGAAGGGCGATGTCGTGCTTGACCCGTTCGGGGGCAGCGGCGTTACGGCGGTTGAGGCCTTTATGAACGAAAGAAAAGCGATAAGTTTGGATATAAACCCGCTTTCGGTTTTTATCATGAAGGCGTTGCTTGCTCCGGTAAAACCGCAGGAGTTAACGGCCGCGTTCGAAAAAGTTTGTGAGGAATACAGGCAAAAAGAGCCTAAAACCAAAAAAGCGGTTAAGGAAGTCTTGAGAGAATATCCGGGTCCGAAGAATTTGCCGCTGCCAAAAGGCTCTGATGTCGAATATGTTTTGGAGTTATTTAGCGACGAGCAAACGGCGCAGCTTGCCCTGTTAAAATCAATAATCAAAAAAGTGAAAAATAAGGATATAAGAAATTCGCTGCTTTTGGCGATTTATAATACCGTATCGGTTTTAAACAAAACTTTTCACGAAATGCCTAAAGGGGGGCCTGTAGGTTTTGTGATGTATTATCGTTACCGTATCGCGCCGAAGCCGGCGTATAGAAACGCGATGGAGACATACGACGGAAAATTTAAAAGAATTCTTGCCGCGAAGCGGGAGATTGTTCATTTGCTTGGCGATAAAAACTTTGCGGACGCCGTGAAAGACGTTCAATTAACCAAAGGCACGGCAACGAATTTGTCTTTTCTGCAAAACGAGAGCGTGGATTATATTTATACCGACCCTCCTTACGGAAAAAAAATTCCGTATCTTGATTTATCCGTTATGTGGAACGCGTGGCTGGGCTTAAATGTTACGGAAGAAGACTATAAAATGGAAGCGATTGAGGGAGGGGAACATAACAAATCAAAACAGGAGTACAATTCGTTAATTGCCAAAAGCATACAGGAAATGTACCGCGTCCTTAAATTCGACAGGTGGCTTTCATTTGTCTTCGCCCATAAGGACCCTGAATTTTGGCATTTGATAATAGAGACCTGCGAAAAATGCGGTTTTGAGTATGTGGGGGCGGTGCCGCAAAAAAACGGGCACCACAGTTTCAAAAAAAGCCAGCACCCGTTCACGGTGCTTTCCGGGGAGTTGATTATAAACTTCCGAAAGATTAAAAGCCCCAAAGCCGTGCTGAAAGCAAACTTAGGCATGGATATAGGCGAGATAGTCCTGCAAACGGTTGAGGGCATTATCGCAAAGTTTGACGGCGCGTCCCTTGAGCAGATAAACGACGAGTTAATCATCAAGGGACTTGAACTCGGCTTTTTGGATTTATTAAAAAAAGAATATAAGGATTTAACCCCGCTTTTGCGGAATTGGTTCGATTATGATACCGTAACGGAAAAATACAACGTAAAAAAAGACGGTAAATTTCAAACTCATTTTGACGTCAGGCTGAGAATAAGGTATTATCTGCTCAGTTTTTTGCGGCGCATGGAACGCGAGAACAAAAATCCGGCGTTTGATACTATTGTAATGGAGATAATGCCGTTGCTTAAAAACGGCGAAACGCCGGAGAATCAAACTATATTAGGCGTGTTAAAAGACATTGCGGAACAAGTCGGGGCCGACTCTTGGAAGTTAAAGCCGGTGGAAAGAACGCTGTTCGATTAACGGGTATAAGCGACGCAACCATAACGGTTAGTTACAGGTTACAAAGTACACAGCCTTTAAACGCTTTTCCTTGTAACTGTAACCTTGTAACAGCCTTTAACTTTGACTTTAAAAACAAGGACGCAAAACCATGGCCAATACCGGAAAATTAAAAACGGAAGATTTGCTTCACAAGATTCCCCTGCGCATAACCGACACGACGCTGCGCGACGCGCACCAGTCGCTTTGGGCCACGCGTATGCGCACCGAGGACATCCTGAACATAGTTGACGTCGTGGACAACGTGGGCTACTATTCGCTGGAGGCGTGGGGCGGCGCCACCTTCGATGTCTGCTTGCGGTTTTTGCGCGAAAACCCGTGGGAGCGCCTGCGCCACATCAAGGCCAAGGCCAAGAACACGCCGCTGCAGATGCTTCTGCGCGGGCAGAACCTTGTGGGCTACCGCAACTACGCCGACGACGTCGTGGACAGGTTCGTCGCCCTCGCGTGCAAGAACGGTATCGATATCTTCCGCGTGTTTGACGCGCTCAACGACACCCGGAACTTGGAGGCCGCCATTAAGGCGGTAAAGAAGCACGGGGCGCACGCCCAGGGCACGCTGGCCTACACGACCTCCCCCGTCCACACCATCGACAAGTTCGTCGGGTACGCCAAGGAGCAGGTGGAGTTGGGCATCGACTCGCTGTGCGTCAAGGATATGGCCGGCATCCTCTCGCCGATAATGGCTGAGCGCTTGGTGTCGGCGCTCGTCAAGGAGTTGGACATCCCCGTGCAGTTGCACTGCCACGCGTCGAGCGGCATGGGCACCGCCGCCTACGTGGAGGGGGTGCGGGCGGGCGCTGGAGCCATCGATTGCGCGATATCCTCCATGGCGGGCACCTCCTCGCAGCCGCCGGTCGAGACTATGGCGGCGATATTCTCCGAGACCAACTACTCCGCGGGGTTGGACGTGGAGGCGCTCGCCAGGGTCGCCGAGTATTTTGCGGAACTCGCCCCGCGCCGCCGCGCCGCGCCGCAGTCAGCCGTGCCGATAGACCCGGGCATATTGATACACCAGATACCCGGCGGGATGATTTCAAACTTCCGCTCGCAATTGCTGACGCAGAAGGCGCTCGATAAACTGCCGCAGGTGCTAAAAGAGGTCAGCCGCGTGCGCGAGGACCTGGGCTACCCTCCGTTAGTTACCCCCACAAGCCAGATAGTCGGCGCGCAGGCGGTGGTGAACGTCATATCGGGGGAAAGGTACAAAATCGTGCCCAAAGAGGTGAAAGACTACGTAAAGGGGCTGTACGGGAGGTCGCCGGCGCCCATCGACAAGGGTATGGCGAAGAAGATACTGGGCGACGAGAAGCCCATAGCCTACCGCCCCGCCGACAAGATACCGCCGATGCTGCCGAAGTCGACCGACGGCGTTGACCCGACGCTCATCAACGCCGAGGAGGACATCATCTCTTACGTGCTCCTGCCGGAGCCGGCTTTCGAGTACTTTAAGTGGAGGGCCGCGCCCGCCGGCGAGCGCCCGGAAATCCCCGCCGACGCGGAGTTCAGGAAATATAAGGGCGACGGCGCGGCAGACGGCGTCGGCAAAAAAGTTCAAACCCCGGATAAGGCTTCGCCGCAACCGTCGGCGTTGCCGCCGCAACTCCCCATAGACGGCCTTGCCGCCGAACTTATCGGCAAGATAGACGGCCTCGTCATAGAGGAAATCGTTTTCCGCAAGGGCGAATCGACGATATCCGTGAAATCGGGCGCCGCCGCCCCGCTTGCGCTTGCGGCGATGCAAGCCCCCGAAGTTGCGGCCGCCCGCGCGCCTTTTGCCGCGTTGCCGCAAGCGCTTCCGGCCGCCGCGCCGCCCGCGCCGCCGCCGGAAGCGTCCGCCGCGTACTCGCAGACCATAAAAGCGCCGCTAGTCGGGACTTTCTACTCCTCCCCGGGGCCCGGGAAACCCGCGTTCGTCAAGGAGGGGGATATCGTGGAAATGGGGGCGAAAGTGTGCATTGTGGAAGCGATGAAACTGTTCAACGAAATATCCGCGCCGACGCGCTGCAAGATAGCGAAGTTCCTGGCGGCGGACGGGGACGCGGTTGACAAGGACCAGGACCTCATCGGGATTGAGGCGGCTAATTAGAGAAAAAGTCCTGCCCGCCCTTGGGCCCCATGGTGTTCCGCGTCCCGTCAACGTTCTTGAACGCCCCGCCGGGGGCGCCGGCGTTGATGCAGGGCGAGTACTTTGAGAGCCGCCTGTTGCCGCTCCCCAGCAACGTCTGCTCTTTCAGCACCGGCTTGCGGAAGTCGAGTTTGGGCATACTCAGTATCCTGTTGTCCCGCACTTTAGTCGAATCCGTCCGTAGCATGATGTCGATTTCTATGGCTCTCGCCTCCGCCGGCGTATCCTCGAAGACAGGGTCGGCCACGATGTTGCCGTAGGCGTCCGTGGAGTCCCTGTTTTTGACGGCGCGCGTGAGTTTGCCCAGGTTCGGGTCGCAGTCCAAGAAATTCCGGTCGTTGTTGCCGAAGACGCAGTTGTGGTTGAAATCGATTTTTGACTTGTTGTCGCCCCAAAGCCCCGCGTTGCTGTTGAACGCTATTATGTTGTTGGCGATTATGGGGTTGCTCCCCTCCACCTTTATCCCGGCGGTGAAGCAGTCCGATATCAGGTTGTTGTAGATTTTCGGCTTGCCGCCCCCGAGGCAGTGGATGCCGATATTGGAGTTTTCGATGGCGTTGTTTCGCAGTAGCGGGTTTGTGTTTTTGACGGTGATGGCCGCCGCCGCCCCAGATATTTCGGAGAACGAGATTTCGGTGTACCGGCTGTCGGCCCCGTCGAGGAATATCCCGCGCCAGGAGTAGCCGGCCAGCCGGACGCTGTCGGGGGTGAAGACTATGGGGTTGTTCCGCCTGCCGACGCAGTTTAGCGAGCCGAGCACGCGGATAGCGGGCATGGCCAGGTCGTCGCGGCCGGCGCCCGCTATGATAATCCGCGTCCCCGGGGCGATGACGAGGTTGGCGACCCGCGCCACGGTCAGGTCGCCCTCCACGATGTAGGGCCCGTCCTCCGCCTTCCAGCGCGTCTCGCGGCTGATGACCCCGCTTACCCGCCGCTCCCCAAAGGCATGAGAGAGCATGGCGGCGCAAACGAATAATAAAATAATGGTTTTTTGCATATTTACCCGTCGGTTTATATTATATTACAAAAATAATACTTGGCTTCAATAAGGAGAAGAATTTGTGAAGCGGAAGATTGACTGGCGGGTTGCCGCCGCGCTTGCGCTCTTGGCGGTTGCGGGTTGCGGCAGGCGGGAGAAGGCGCGCATTGAGTTGGACTTTTCCAAGGCCGCCGAGTGGCGCTACATGATAGGCGCGGATATCTACGGGGCGTCAACGGCCGCCGACACGGGGCAGTACTTCTCAGGTTCGTTTAGGGCGTACCTGCAGGGGCTGCCCGGCAACGCCGAGGACGGGCCGTTGCGCTGCGGGTTCACCGACGTAAACCTCATCGCCTCTTTCCTGTCGGAGGAGGAGCGGAGCGACTTGGTGCGCCGCATTTCGGAACTGCGCGTGTCCGTCTCCGAGAACGGCGTGACGCTCAGCGACACCGCCGGGATACCGGGGGTCATGTCCGGGGGGTGGGACATCCTCCGCGCCCCGGCAAGGGTCATCCCCGCCATGCCCAACGCCGACATGACCGTCGGGTCATCGTGGGAAAGGGAGCAACGCTTCCCGCTTAGCGTCACCAAGGGCGAAGCTGAAGGGCACATGTATCAGTTATATACATTAGATAGCCTCTTCAGGAACGACGCCGGCGTCCGCGTCGCCGCGATAAGTTGGGTGTTCAGTTACCGGGTCGCCACAAAAGAGGAAAAGGACGAGGGCCCGCGCAAGCGTATGTACCCGCTCAGCGGCTCCGGCCGCGGCAACGCGGAACTCGATGTCGCCCGCAAAAAACTCATAAAGTCACAGGCCACGTTCCAAGTTACCCATTCGGGCATGACCGGCATGGAAATCAACGAGGTGGCGCACTTCGAGGTATTGGAGTGAGGGGCGGCGCAAAAAAAATTTGACTTTTGTTTTACGGCGATATTATATTGAAAAACGTTGATATCCGTCGATAGTAACTCGGAACGCTGACCAACTGGCAATATTGCGGTTAAAAAAGGGCGCTTTTAAGGGGACGTAACGGCGGGGCTTGACTTGACTGGTGCGGTGCGGCCGGCGAACTGACTAACAATCAATAACAGGGATTGGCAGGCATAATGGCGATGAAGGAGTCTTTCCACGGCGCGGCAGCCATTGCCGCGAAAGTTTTCTTGTTGGCTTCAATGACGGCTGTGGCGGGGGTTATGCTTGCCTCTTGCGCGGGTTCGGCGGCTATAAAGTCGGCGCCGTCCATAGACGCGGTTGCGGGGCTTAACGATAAACTGACATGGCTAAAGGCAAACGCTGTTACCGGCGGCGAGTATGTCATTGAGTTGACCGCCAACGATGCGGTTTCAAGCGGCCTTTTTTCTAAGGGGAGCCTATCCTACAAAGACAGAAGTAACATTACCATAACCATCAGGGGCGTTGGGGAAACCCGGACAATCTTTCAAAAGAACCCCAGTGGCCAAATGTTTGATGTGGGTTCCGGGGTTACCTTGATTTTGGACAATAACATTACCCTTAGGGGGTCAAGGGAGGCTGACAGCACGTTGGGCAATCACAACACGCTGGTGGGCGTGTCTTC
>JAITCM010000032.1 GCA_031283085.1 Chitinispirillales bacterium
TTCATTAGGGGCAGCGGCGGCAAGGTTACCGCGAAGCTCGGCACGGTCGGCGTCCCGGCGGGTATGTACTTCGTGCATATCAACGCGGTCGGCCAGAACGGTCAGAAGATTGTTTCGCAATCGGCTGTCAGCGTTGTGAAGTAGGTAAGGGCGTGTTATACGCGGCATAGTGTAAATTCCGCACGGCCGTGTTGAGGAAGGCCCCCGTTTTGGCGGGGGCTTTTTTTATGTAAAAAGTCCGCCCCGTCCTCTTTTTGATTTTTATCCCTTGACTTTTTGACTTTGCGGGCACGGATGATGTATATTAGTACGTGGTGTTTTATACGCGGTTAAACGTAATGAGAGTCAATAAAGCCGGCAAATTCGTACTGTTCTTTTAGGAAAGGCAAAGACAGGAAAGATGCTTGTACCCGTTGAAATATCCTCCCTTGCCATAGATACCGTCAAGGGGACGCCGTTGGTCATTCTCAAGGATAATGAGGGGCGCGTCGTCGCCGTTCCGCTCGACCACTCCGACGCCAACGCTATCGCCATGCAAACGTTGCAGGTTCGGCCCGACAAGCCGCTTACCGTCGACTTGGTGCGGATTGCCGTAGAGCAGTTGGGCGCTTCCATATACAGGGTGGTAATAAGCGATGTGTCGGAAGATGGCGTCTTCTCCGCCTGTGTCGTCGTCAGGGCCGACGGCGGAGCCTCAATCAAGGTGATAGATTGCCGTCCGTGCGACGCGGTGGCTTTGGCCGCTCGCAGCGGCACCCCCATTTTCGTTCGGGATAGCGTATTCTCCAAACAACCGGACGGTTCCGGCATATCGGAAGAGGAGAGGCTTAGGGCGTATATCAGGTCGATTGATACCGTGGACTTTGGGAAATATGTGCTTGATTGATATGTGTTAATTTGATTTTCATTATTTGGCTTTTATTTGGAGACGCCATGACAGTCAAAAAAAGAGTATTACCGCCGGCTCGCTCATTATTGATTGCCGCCGCTGTTGCGTCGTCGGTTATCGCGGCGCCGTCGGACGCGCCGCCCGTTGCCGCAAACGGTTCGGGCTCACCCGTATTCAAACGCGCTCGGGACTTCTACGCCGCCGGTCAGGTTGACTCCGTGGTTGCCGTTGTCCGCGAGCATCTGCGGAAGAACGGGCGCGACCCGGAGTCATACACGCTTGTGCCGCTTGTCATTGAGGCGTATCTCCGAAAGAGGGAGTACCCTCAGGTGCATCGGTTGATAGATATGTACCGGCAGAAGTTCCCGGAATCGTCGTTTTTGCCGCGTTTAGCCTACCTTGAGGGTGTGGCCAACGCTCGTGAGGCGCGTCCGGTACAGGCTTTGACCTCTTTCTCTACGGCGCTCTCGCTCGGCGTGTCGGTTGACCTTTTGAATATTACGATAAGCAACGCCGAGCTTGTTTGCGGGCGGTCGCTCAGCAGCGAGGAACTCTCGAACATATCCGGGCGGGCGGAGCTGCATCCGGTGTTGCTTGAGATTGTGCGGTTTAACGAGATACAGAAGCTCATCGCTTCGGGTCAGGTTGTGCGGGCAAAGAACAGCGCGGAGGAGTTTCGGGAGACTTACCCGCGTTCGCGTTACACGGAGCCTGTCAAGGTCTTTTTGAGCCAGTTTGTGAAAGAGCGGCAACAGCAGCAAAAGAAGGGCCCCCCGCCGCTTCAGGTGGGGCTTTTGGCGCCGATGACCGGTGAGGACGCCGATATCGGGAAGTTTATTCTGCAAGGGGTGAAACTGGCGCTCGACGGGCACAATCTGAGGGCGGAGAGCCCCATCAAGTTGATAGTCTACGACACTAAGGGCAGTCCGGTCGAAACGGCCAAAAAGTCTAAGGACCTGTTAGTCAAGGACCAGGCGCAGTTGTGCATAGGCCCTGTCCTGTCAAATACGGCGGTGGTCAGCGCGGCGATGTTCTCCGACAGGGATATCGTGATGATTACCCCCACGGCCAACGAAGACGGCATATCCGCGATAGGGGAAAACATCTTTCAGATGAATGTGACGCTGGGCACAATGGCGCAGCGGTTAGCCAGATACGCTATCGAGAACATGGGCATCCGTGACTTCGCGATTATCGCGCCGTCGAGCGGTTTCGGTTTTGCGATGGCCGACGCCTTCAAGGACGAGCTTGGCCGACAGAATATAGAGGTGGCTTACGAGGAGTATTTTGCGGAGGGCACCAACGACTTTTCCGGCACGCTGAACAGGTTGCGGGGCGCGCTTATCCGCCGCCGTTTGGAGGAGATACTGGCTGAGCGCGGTCTCATGCAGAGGGTGGCGAGTCTTTCCGTCGCCGACAGTACGCGATACGCCGATACCACGCTCGCCGTAGGCGGGCTCTTCATGCCGCTGTCGGACTACGAGGATGTGTTGAAGCTGTCGTCGCAGGTGGTATTCAGGCGCATCCGCACCCAGATGCTCGGAACCGGCGGTTGGAGCGACCAGCGCGTCCCCTCCGGCAATGAGGGCAAGCGCTACGCGAACAACGCCATTGTGTCGGTCGGCATCCAGCCCGATATGTCGAGCGAGGGCTGGCAAACATTTGTCGCGGCCTATAAAAACAGATACAACAACGAGCCGAACCGCATAGCCGCAATGGGTTACGACGCCGCGATGCTGGTAATAAAAGCGACCGCCGAAGCCGGCGGTCCCGACATCGCAAAGTTGAAAAAAGCCTTAGCCTCGATAAAAGAATACAACGGCCTGTCCGGGATGATAACCTTTGACCCCGTTACGGGAGCCAATGGAGAGGCTATTATTATGAAAGTTACGGACAAGGGATTTGTACGGGTACATTGAGTGAGAAAAATAATCTACTTCATAATCGAGGCGTTCCGCGGCTTCTACCAGGCCAAGCTGATGACCTTTGTCTCTATTATGACCATTGCCGCGACGCTCTTCCTTATCTGCGGCGTCTTTATCGCCCTCATGAACATAGAGGAGATTTTGAATAAGGCGGGGGAGATGCCCGATGCGGTCGTCTACGTGAGCGACGGCGTGTCCGGCGACTTGGCGCGTCGGGGCGGGCTTATTGACTCCGTGAGAAAGATGCCCGGAGTGAAAGCGGTGGTTTTCCAGAGCAAGGACAGCGCGTGGAGCCGTTTTGAGGCGATGTACGGCGCGGAGATGCTGGAGGCGGTGGACGAGAACCCGTTCGCCGCGTCGCTTGACGTCACCCTTTACGAAAGCAGCCGGACCCCGCAGGCCGCGGCTGAGTTGCAGGAGAGAATATCGGCGCTAAGCGGCGTGGAGGCGGTGCGTTACTCACGCGAGTGGATGGACTATATAAAGATGGTGCGCGACCGCTTCTACATAATATCGATAGCGGCCGGCCTCATTATCCTTCTCGCGTTGCACGCCATCATCTCAAACACGATAAAGCTGACCATATACGCCCGTCGCGACCTTGTGCGGAATATGCACTACGTGGGCGCCACCGACCTGTTCATTAAGATGCCGTTCCTCCTGGAGGGAATGCTGCAGGGTTTCATAGGCGGAACGCTTTGCGTAGGCGTGATGCTCGCTGTACGGGTAGCGCTGTCGAATATTTCCATAAACTGGCATTTTTCCTATTTGCCGTTCGTCGTCGTCATAGGGGTATTTTTCGGGTGGCTCGGAAGCAGGCTCGCGGTAAGCAAATTTCTGGTATAGCGCTTGCGGCGCGGTGTTGCGTCGCGGCAATTATAATAGCCGCCGCGCACCATTCGCCGTTGTTTGCGTCGCCCGATAGCGTCGGTACCGGTCAAAATAAATCGGTGCCGGTACGGAAGACCGCGGGTCAACAGAAATCGGTATCACCAACGCCAAAGGGCGATAGTCAACAGAAATCGGCGTCGTCAACACAAAAGAGCGTTAGTCAACAGAAATCCGTATCGCCGGCACAAAAGGGCACTAATCAACAAAAATCGGTACCGGCATCGAGGAAGGGTGTTAATCAGCAAAAATCCGCGTCAACATCAACGCAAAAAGCTGCGAATCAACAGAAAGCGGCATCGGTGTCAACGCAACAAAGAGCGGGGACGGAGTCCGCCGGTTCCGCCGTCATGGTCGTGGAGAAAGAGCTGAGTAAGACTCAAGGCGCCTTAGACTCCATAAAAGCGGAACTTGAACGCGGCAGGCAACGCTTCAAGGAGTTGCAGCGCGAGGAGGGAAACTACCTGAGCCGCTTGGAGCAGATAGAGAAGAACATCTATTCTTCCGGCAGATACGCGGATATTGTACAGAGGCAGATAGACACGACCGAGAGCGTACTCGCGGCGCTCGGCGACTCTCTGACGAAGGCGGAGGCCGACCTGTACCGCGCCCGCGAATTGATGAAGCGGCGGCTGCGCAACGCCCACATGACCGGCGACGTGAACAGGCTGCAGATGCTGCTGACCTCCGGCAGCCCCTCCGAGTTCATTCGCCGCGTGCGCTACTTCCAAGACCTGAACCGCCACGACAGGCTGCTCGCGGCGTCTATCAAGGAAAGTATCGCCTCGGTGAACGGGAAAAGGAGCGCGCAGGGGGAGAACAGGGACAAGCTGATAAAGCTGTTGGCCGACAAGAAGAAGGAGCAACAGGCCTTGGTTGCAGAGGAGGCGCAGAGGCGCACGGTGCTTTCGGACATCCGTACGAAAAAGAGCGCGCACGAGGCGATGGTTGCGGAGTTGGAAGAGGCGCACGGCGAGCTCAACGCGCTGATAAAGGCGCTGGAGGGAAGGCGCAAAAAAGCCAGGGAGGAAGAGGAAGAGCGCAGGGCGGCCGTCAGTTTCGAGAACAGGAAAGGGAAACTGCCCTGGCCGCTGCGCGGCGAGGTGGTGAGGAAATTCGGCAATGTTGTGCACCCGGTTTACAAGACGGTAACCCCTAACAACGGCATAGACATAGCCGCCAAAAAGGGCGCCGCGGTGGTGAGCGCGGCGCCGGGCGACGTGGCGCTGGTAAAGTGGATGCGAGGCTACGGCAGATGCGTATTCATAGACCACAGCGGCGGCTACTACACCCTCTACGCCCACTTGGACGAGGTATCCGTAACGGAAAACGCCAAAGTAACCTCCGGCGCGGAAATCGGCAAAGCGGGTGAGACGGGGACGACGGGGGGGCCGAAGCTGCATTTTGAAATAAAACTTCGGGCGGAGTCGCTAAATCCGGAGGAATGGCTGGAGAAGTGACCGGGCTATTCCTCCGTCTTCGGTTCCGTAATTTTCCTTCTGTAAATTATTATCCTGTCAGTAAGCCTCGGTATCATCTCCAATTCAAACCTTTTTACCCAGTCGTAGTGTTCCTGCGATTGTATTTGCAAGAACTCCACGCGCCTGTTCAGCGCGCGGCCCAACGCGTTTTTGTTGTCGGCTATGGGTATGTTCTTCCCGTAGCCCACCGCTACTAAGCTCGACTCCGGCGCGCCGCATGAAATCAGGTAGTACTTTACCACGGCGGCCCGTTCCGCGGAAAGCAACAGATTGTGCATCTCCGTACCCTTTGAATCGGTGTGTCCCTGCACTTCGTAGCGGATGTGCGGGTAGTGCGCCAAAAGGTTCGCTATCGCGTTGAGCGGCGCGTAGGAACCCTCAGTCAGATTTGCGCCGCCGGACACGAAGTTGATAGCGCGTTGAGAGACATTGAGTGTTTGCGTCTCCTCCGCCGTGGGTTGCGGCAAGGGGGCCGGCTCCGGCGGCTTCGGCGGTTTCGGTTCCGGCGGCGGTGGCGGCGGAGCCGGCGGCAACACTATCATATCTATATCAACAGGCTCGTAGGCCTCCTCCTCCTCCGGTTCATCCTCATCCGGGAAGAACTCAAATACCACCGATGTGGCCGGTTCCGACAAAGTATCGAACGGTTCGACCTCCGGCGCCGCGATTTTAGGCGTGTCCTTCACCCTGGTACCGACGCGCCGGAAGCCCCACTGGAAGGTCAGGCCGCTGCCTACCTCAAAACCTCTCTCAGGCAGGAGCGCCGGACTCCCTACCGCCTTGTAGAAGAGGTCTATGGAGAGGTATTTCGTGTCAAACCCCAAGCCCAGGGCCGAGGACAATTTTTGGGGGCCGCCGTAGGTTACGCCGTAGCGCACGGGCAGATAACCGGCCAAAAGCCCCAGCGTCGCGCCGGCGGAGAGGCGTGGCAAGCAGGCATCATGGCTGACGCCCGGCGCTAACTGTTGATTGTAGCCCAAACTCATCGTCAGGTAGCCCAGGAGTACGCCCAACTCTCCATGAAAGCGCAGGTTGTAGGCGTACCCGATGTTTAGCGCGGCGGGCAGCCACATAACGTAGTTCTCGTCGGTCGGAGTAAGTGTGTCGTATTCGAATATCGTATCGTTCAGGTTTTTTAGGTCAAACCCATCCTTATACCCGCTCTTAAGTTTAAGCGAAATGTTTCCTTTGCGCACCTCCTTGCCGTTCCACAGTATCATGCCGATGTCCTGTATGTCAACCGACACTGCGTGGTTGTCGTTGTGAAATATCGTTCCGAGGTCAAATCCCCACCCATAGCCGTTTATCGGGTTGTCGATAAGGTAGTTCTCATTGTATCTGAATTTGTTGTTAAAACCCGTACCGGCGCTAATTACGTTTAGACCGGCGCCGGCCTTGTAGTTATTGGTAGAATCGGAGTAGTAGATGGCGCTGCCATCCTCCATTTTTGCGTCAAAGTAGGCGTGGCCGAACAGCAGCTTTATCCCCACCCCGGCCCCGCCCCTGTCAAAACCCAGATATTCGCGAAGAAAGGGGATGGTCGTCGAGTAGCCGAGTTTGACGGCGACCTCCGAAGCGAGGAGCGCGCTCAGGCGCATATCGGAGAGGTCAATGCCCTGTTTGCCGGCCAGCAGACCATCCGTATCCGAGAAGAACGGCATAAGCAGTCCGTCGGGTATCCTCATATCGACATTGGCAAAGGTGCTGACGCTGAGTCCGAAGCCGCGCGTCGCGAAGACGATGGGGGAGGCCTTCACGCCCGCGTATATGCCTATCCCGTCGCGTAACTCGTTTGTCAGCTTCTCCGAGACCTGCTCCGGAGTCAGGTTTCCGTTTAGGCCGAAGCTCTCGCGCATAAATCGCGTTATGTAGTCGGATGGGTCGGTTACGATGTTCAGGTCAAACGGCGGAGAGAGTTTGTCGCTCCACACCGTAACGGAGAGTGGGAACAGCGAAAGCCCGCCGCGCGGCGGCTTGTCGAGCCCTACGAGCGCCGGGTTCCCCGTGGCGCCGTCGAGCGTCAGGCCGGCGGAGTTGCGTGACATCGTTCCGCCGGCGTTTCGGGCGTTGTTGTCAAGGCCGCCGCCGAACGCGAGGCTTGCGCCCGCTATGAGCGCTAACGTGAGTGCGGCCGGCGCGATTTTTTTTGTGGATTTCGTATTCATATCAGCGTTTATATTCATAACTCGTAAATGTCATTAGTCAACAACCGGCCATGCCGGCCACCCGCAGGCTTCGCCTGATTTTTTCCGCCGCTTCCTCTCCGAATACGGATGCGAACTCGGCTATCTTTATTTCCATTACATCATCGCGCGCGTGGTTTTTTATTCGGAACAGCGACAGTTCGCGGCGTTTTTTTGAATGCAGGCGCATTTGGCCGGAGATGTGCGCGTTTGCGAGATGGTTGATTGAGACGTCCGGGGCTTCGTCGCCCCACGCTTCAAGAAACTCGGCCGCCTCGCGCTCCCGTCCGGCTTGCGTCAGATGATAGGCGCGGATAACCGCCTCTATGCGGCTTAGACCCAGGTTATTGCTTAGCAGCCGTCGCCTTAGCAGCTCCGCGTCGGCGGCGCCGCCCATGCGCTCACAGTGCCGTATCAATCGGTGCAAACCCTGAACGTTATCCGGCGCGCGCTCCAACAATCTCCGCAACACATCCTCAAAACGCGCGAAATCCCCGTTCTTCTCGTATAAATCGGCAAGCAACAAATACGAGTAGTAATTTCCGGGCGCGACACGTATCTCCTGCTCCAAACTCTTTATGGACATCGACTCGTCCCCAATGCTGCGAAACGCCAGCGCCAAACTGTGGTAAGCGACGGGATACATATCGTCCACGACTATGGAATTGTTGATACACGCTATACTCTCCTCAAAATTACCGGCGTATAAGTAAATCTGTCCGATGAGCAGGTAAACTTGCGCCAAATCGTGGCTTACCTCCTCGTTCTTGTTGCGCAACCCCTCAAAAAAACACACGAGCCCTTTGAGAAGCTCGATGGCGTGTTCAAGACCGCCCTGCTCGTATTCGAAGTAGGCGGCGTCCTCAATCTGCTCGGCGATGTCGTCGTAAGGGGTACGGAGCGAGAGGACGCTGTCGCACAGGCGGCTTAGGGACGGGTCTTGAGCCCGATTTTCCCGACAGTCAATGCCGGTGTCGATGTTTGTGTCAACGGTCGCCATATTTTTCCTCGCTGATTGCCACCGGTTCCATTAAGCCCTCTCCCAAGCGCTCTATATCCCCGGCCTTCCCTCCGGAAAATAATACCCAGTTAGTAATATAATAATTTCCCTTAGGCACATCCCTAACCGTTAGCCGAAAACCGCATTCGGCCGTACCCGCTTCCCTTGTTCCCGGACGGCGCATTATGAAACCGCTTCCCGATATATGCTCCGGGGGGGTCGTTGCGTCAAGTATCCAACCGTATCCGGCGGCGCCGTTTTTAAGCGTGAACATCCGCCGCAGCGGCATTGACAGGCAGAGCGTGTCCAACCTGTCGCCGCTTACCGGAAAGTAGAGCTTTTTCGACGGTACCGCGAATGTGAAACGTCTGCCGGCCTCCCTTATCACCGGCGTCATCTCCACGTGCGCCTGACCGAACAGGTTACGGAAACGGAAGGGCAGATGTACGTAGACCGGCACTTTCACCATCCTCGAATAACAAATCTGGTTGACCGCCGCGCGGCTGCCCTTAACCCCGAATCCCAGATTCAGGTGAAAGTCGCCCCGGCGAATCAAACGTATGGGGCCCACCTTGTAACGACGGACAAAGCAAACTATGTCTCCCTCCCCGTAACGGATGGGTATCAACCCGAAAAGCGTTTTGAGCAGTATCTCCACCCGCAGCTCATTTGTCAAGTCAACGTACTTGTTCGATACAAAGTCCATCACGCCCGCGCGTACGAAGTGAAAACGATTCTTCGCAAAGTCGGCATAGTAGTACTCGGTAACCACACGTCCCGTATTATGGTTATAACCGATGTAATTCTTCGGGGAACGGGGCAGGGAAGAGGTTGTGTCAAGGACGACTGTGACCGTACGCTTCTCCTTGCCGCGCGTTAGGGTTATTGTTGTACCGATACCGTTATTAACACCGTTTCCGGCACTAACGGCGCCGGCGTCATCCGCGTCGTCCCACAAAAAGGCGATTTCGTCCCGCTCGTTTAGCGTATCGTTCCCCTCCCTGACGTTGGGCAATTCACCCTTGTCAAGCACGTACTCGCCGTCTTTTGTCACCTCGTCTATCTGAAAGGGGATGGCGGCGCCGCTTTTGTTGAGTACGACTATCGACGCGATGGGTTTCCCCAATAGACGCGGCAAATCCTTGCCGGTAATCACTACCGGGTCGGCGAAAGCCGCGGCCGCCAGTACCGTTAGAATTATCTCGATATTGATGTTACGCGTCAAACCCATTTACTTATTCGCCCTGACATACATTTGTTGCGACAGGTCGTCTATGAACTTCTGCTCCGACGCCGCGTTCTCTTTTTTCCACTCCTCGTAGCGCTTCTCCCTGATGATTTCGACCGCTCGGCGCTCCTGGGCGGCTTTTATCAACTCCTGGTTTATGCCGTAGGCCTCCACCATCACGTTATCTAATTTTTGTCCGGCTTTAAGCAATTTGATTTTCAGCGCGTTCCTGTGGGAGACCGACTGGCGCAGTTCCGCCACGCTCTCGCCGCCGCCGGCGCGATGTTCCTTCACGCTTCTTTGGAACTCCTTGAGCTCCGCTTGCGCCGCCTCAATCTCCGTCCGCACGGTTTCGGCCTCGCGGTTCTTCTCCGCGAGCCGGCGCTTGACCTCGTCCTCCCTGTTTCTCTTGACTCTCAGGAGGGTATCTAATTTGAAAACGAATCTTTTCACTTTGCGATGGCCTCAAGCTTTTTCAGAGTTTCCTCCACCGTCGTGGAACTGTCCCGCGTCTGCCGCAGAAACTCCGTTATCGGCGCGTTTAAGCGGATTGCCCTGTCTATTCGCTCATTTGTACCCATAGCGTAGGCGCCTATCTGTATCAAGTCTTCGCTCTCCGCGTACGCGGCCATCGTGTCCTTCACCTTTCCGGCCGCCGCCCGATGTTCTTTCGACACGATGTCCGACATACACCGCGATATGCTTTGCAGCACGTCGATGGCCGGATAGTGGTTCCTGTGGGCAAGGCGGCGTGACAGCACCAAATGGCCGTCTAAAATCGAACGCACGGCGTCCGCGATAGGCTCGTCCATATCGTCGCCGTCCACGAGTACCGTGAACAGGCCGGTAATCGTCCCAGTGTTCGATGTTCCCGCCCGCTCCAAAAACTGCGGCAGGGTCGCGAAGACGGACGGCGTGTACCCTTTGGATGCCGGCGGCTCGCCGATGGCGAGGCCCACCTCCCGCTGCGCCATCGCGAGGCGCGTCACCGAGTCGGCCAAAAACAAAACATCCTTCCCCTGGTCCCTGAAATGCTCCGCGATAGACGCCGCGACCAGCGCCCCCTTTATGCGTATCAATGCCGGTTGGTCGCTGGTCGCCACTACGAGCACCGACCGCCGCAAGCCCTCCTCGCCAAGGTCGCGCTCAATGAACTCCAACACCTCGCGCCCGCGCTCCCCGATGAGCGCTATCACGTTCACGTCGGAGCGGCAGTTCCGGGCGAGCATCCCCATGAGCACGCTCTTCCCGACGCCGCTGCCCGCGAAAATCCCCAAGCGCTGCCCCTTGCCCACCGTCACCAGGCCGTCTATCGCCCGAACCCCCGTCTCAAAGACCTGGCTGATGCGTTGCCGCGTCATGGGGTTTGGTATGGCCGAAAAAACGGACCTCGCCGCGGTGGCCCGTATCGGCCCCTTGCCGTCCATAGGATTTCCCAACCCGTCCAGAACACGCCCCAGGAGCGCGTCCCCTATCTGCACCGAAAGCGGGCGCCCCGTGCCGGCGACCGCCATCCCGGGATGTATCCCCTCAATCGGCCCAAGCGGCATCAAGAGCGTCCTGTCCTTGCGGAAGCCGACGACCTCAGCCCGGCAGACCAACCGCCCCCCCTTCTCTATGCGGCAAACGTCGCCCACGGACGCCGAAGGGCCGCTGCTCTCTATAAGTATCCCTATGACCTCCGTCACCTTGCCGTAAACACGCACCGAGTCGGCCGCCCGGACGAAGTCCAGGTAGGAATCGAAGTGGCGGGAGACGGTGTCGGCGTCGAAAAGCATTTTTTGTCACCCCGCCATGTCCGAAGATTCCCAAGCCTTCTCGACGAGCGCCTCCACCTCCTCCAGCTGCACCCCCAGCCGGGCGTCTACCATCCCGGAGTTTGACTCTATGATACACCCGCCCTTGCCTATTCTGGCGTCTTCCTCTATCCGCACATTCTCTAAACGCTCCGTTACCGAGCTTAGAAAATCCTTATTTCCGCTGGCCGCCTCCATGTCGCCGGGCGACACGCGTATAATGAGATTTTCCCGGTCGGCTATCATCGACAGCGCCCGTTTTATAATCGCGTTAATCATCTCCCTGTTCGTTTCCAGTTCGCGCGAGACGATTTTTTTCGTTAGTTCCACGCAGAAGCGCAACAGGATGTGCTCCAGGCCGTTAATCATCGTTTTCTTGGAGTCTTCCAATTGCTTGAGGTACTTCGCCGTCTGTTCCTTGAGCTTCGCTATCTCCGCGTCGAAGGCCGCTTTCGCTTTGTCGTGTCCCGACTTCTCTCCGGCGGTGAAACCCTCCGCCTTGCCCTTTTCAAAATTATCGGACAAAGCGCGCTTGCCTGCCAAACGCTCCTGCGTCAGCGTGCGTTCTACCTCTCGCACCCGTTTTTCGAGTTCTAAGTAAGACCGTTCCTGCTCGGTGAAGATGTGCGAGTCCTTTCCGCGCTTACCGCCGGCCCCGGGTTTGCCGGAGGTCTCAAATGATTCCATTTGTACCGTTTTGAGAGGGAAAGTGTTGCCCTCGTCTATTTTATGGCGCAGAATACGGCGGATGCCGATGGTGGCGGGGTCCTCGGCTTTTAGAAGCTGGTCGAGGAGGACGGAGACGTTCTCGTTGACTATTGTTTCCTGCGGTTGGGGTTGGGGTGGTTTGGGCGGTGTGCTGTTGGGCATTTTATTTGTTCTTTCGGTTTAAAGTCAAAGTTAAAAAGAAAGAAACGCCTATACGACTACGTTGTCGTCGCCGCCGCGGCCGCTGATTATTATCTCTCCGTCTTCTTCCAGGCGGCGGATTACGTCCACTACGCGCTGTTGTACCTCTTCCACGTCCTTCAACCTTATCGGGCCCATGAACTGCATATCCTCTTTTATCATCTCCGAGGCGCGGGCCGACATATTGCGGAAGAACTTCTCCTGCAGCTCCTCCGTCGCGCTCTTTAGGGCCATGCCGAGCTCCTTTGTGTCGATTTCTTTGAGCAGGCGCTGCATCGAGCGGTCGTCGAGCAGCATGGCGTCCTCGAAGACGAACATCAGCTTCTTTATCTCCGTGGCCAGCTCCGGGTTCTCTCTCTCCAGGTTGCCGATGATGTTCTTCTCCGTGCCGCGGTCCACGTTGTTCAGTATCTCCGCCACCGCTTTGACGCCGCCGATTTCCGAAACGTCGCCGCCGAAGAGCGACTTTATCTGCGTCACCAAAACTTCTTCTATCTGAGACAGCGTATCCGGCGATATGCTTTCCATTGTGGCTATGCGCGTCGCCACATCTATCTGCACCATCTGCGGCAGTGCCGAGACTATGCCCGCCGCGTGCTGCGCGTCCATGTGCGCGAGCAGAATCGCGATAGTCTGCGGATGCTCTTTCTGTATGTAGTTGACGAGCTGCTTTGGGTCTATGTTCTCCAACAGATTGAAGCCGGTCGTCCGAATCTTCGCCTGCACCTTCTCCAAAATCTCGTTGGCCTTCTCCAGTCCGAGCGCCGCTATCAAGACCTGCCTTGCGTAGTCCAAACCGCCCTGCGATATGTACTGGTGCGCGAGCGCAAGGGTGTGAAACTCCTCCAGTACAGCCTCGCGAACCTCCTGCGAAATGTTCTCCAACCGCGCGATTTCCGTGGAGAGCCGCTCTATGTCCACGTCGTCAAGTAATTTGAATACCTTGCTGGAGGCGTCCGTGCCGAGCGCCACCATAACGATGGCGGCCTTGACAGGGCCCGGAATGCCGCTTATGTTAACGGACTTTTTGGGCTTCTGCAACGCGGCCAGTTGGGCGGAAGTGATGGCGGCGTCGCTTCCCCCCTGTTCGGCTTTACCCTTTTTTGATTTCTTTGCCATACGATACGGTCTCTCTGTTTATACGGTCAAAGCGGGGGCGTTTACGCGCAGCGCCCCCGCAAAGTCGATATTACTTCTTATTCTTCTCCGACACATCCTCCACCAGCCACTGCTTGATAATCGCGGCAATGTTCACCGGCGCCTGACTTGTCAGCAGCTCTACCTTCGCCAGTATCTCCGACGCCTTTCTGTCCGCCTCCGACGGTTCCTCTTCTTCTATCAGGTCTTCCAAGCCTAATTGCTCCAGCACCGGTACCGGCGGGTTCATTGCTTCCGTTACGGCTCCGGCTATGGAACGAATCAGCAATAGGAAAGCTATTCCGGCTACCAGCGCCAGGGCTAATTTTATGTAGAGCGCCAATCTCGCTTCCTTTTCTTCCCGCGCCAGGCGCAGGCGTTCTTCGTCCAAAAGCTCGTTGTCAAATTGCATGGAGGTCACGGTAATCTGATCGCCCCGCGCGAGGTCGTAGCCTACGGAGTTCTTCACTAAATCCTCTATCTTCTGCATATCGGCGGTGGAACGCTCCACGAACGTCCGCTTGCCGTCGGCGCCGGTCTCGTACTTTCCGTCAATCGCCACGCTTACGGTCAGCCTGCGTATGCTGCCCATCTCCTGTACCACGCGCTGGACGACTTTGCTTATCTCGTAGTTGGTCAGCGACCGCTCCTTCTGCTGGTCGCCGTCCGGCGCGTTCTTTTTGTTCTCCTCCTCGCGCTCTTCGGAGCGGGTCACTGGATTCTCGGCGTCGAAGGTCTCTATTGTTTTCTCCACCTGGTCAAAGTCTAAGGTGGCGTCTATCGTCACCGTTGATTTTGAGTATCCCAACACATCGGAGAGCATTGACTTGACCTTTCTCACCAAGTTTCGCTCTACGTTTTGCTGTATCTCCTTATTTTGCGACGATATCGCCGTTCTTTCGTCCTGGAAAGGGTTGGTCTTGGGCTCGCCGGTGACGGCGTCTATGACGGAGACGTGCTGTGGTTTTAGCCCCTCCACGCTTGACGACACGAGGAAAGTGATTCCGCGTATCTGTTCCTTTGTCATGTCGCGCCCCGGCATGAAACGCAGCACCACGGTGGCCTTAGCGTCCCGTTTCTCCTCAATGAAGACGGAGGGTTTCGGGGTGACGAGGTGGACACGCGCCGATTTGACCTCGTCCATGTCCGCTATGGTTCTTTGCAGTTCTCCCTCAAGCGCTATCCGTTTCTGTTGCTCCTGCTGCGATTCGGTCGTACCCAGGCTCGTTTTCAGTATCAGTTCGTTCCCCAGGCCGCCCTGTTTCGGCAACCCGCCCTCGCGGGCCAGCGCCATGCGAATCTCGTAGAGTTGCTTCTGGTTCACGAGTACGTTGTGGCCGTCGTTTTCCAGTTTGAATTTGTAGCCGCCCTTGTTCAGCTGTTCGGTAATCCGCGCCGCCTCCTCGACGCGGAGTTCGGAGTACAGCACACGCATTCCGCCCGACCCTCCGCCGCTTTTGCCGCCGCCGCCGGAGTGGGCGAAGAACAGCAACCCGACCAGCCCCACAAGCGTAATGCCCACAAGCGACGCCGTGATGAGCTTCTGCTGAAACGACAGTTTTTGCCACAGAGCCGAAAGCTGTACGATAACTTGCCGGAAAAACTCCGCGGTGCCGCCCCCGCCTTTGATTTCTTCGTTAGGTTCGTTCATTTTTAGCCTTTAAACCCTTTATAGACGCCACGCGCCTATTATAATATAATAAGTATACAATTAAGTACGCAATATTGACAACAAATAGCGGTAATTTTTTTGATTTTGCCGGAGGCGTTGACGGGGAAACCGGTGGTATTGCGGCGTGTCGGCGCTGCGGGGGCGCGGTTAACCGCGCCCCCGCGTTGAATTATTACAGCCTGATTCTCAAAACTTCCTGATACGCGTCCATCACCTTATTCCGAATCTCCATCATCATGTTAAACGCCACCTTGGCCTCGTCCGACGCCGTCATAACCTGATGCACGTCGGTAATCTCCCCCGACGCCAGTTTCTTTATCGACTCGTCGGCGCGTTGCTGCAAACCGTTGACGTCGTTCAGGAAGCCGTTCATCATATCTTTGAACGACACCCCGCCGGCGCCCTGCTGCTGAAACGCCGGCCCCGCTTTCCTCGGCATCGCTCCGCCCTGCAGCGGGCCGATTGAATTGATACCCTCCATGGTACGCCTCCTCTCATTATAATTATCATTATGTTTTCGGGTTTCCCCGTCATTGCCTTTAGCGTCTTTTATCGCCTGACGTAACGTCAGGCGTAAGAGTCAAACATCTTTCCCTTGGCCGGCAAGTCACCGGCCCGCACGGACGCCAGCGTGTTCTGCAACGCCTTTACGTTAGGGTCTAAATATACATTAGCGCCGCCCTTGGAAGAAAGGATTTCGCTGAATTTCGTCGTCCCGCCGGTGTTGGACGCGCCGGACGAACCTTTGACGCCGGGGCCGAAATTCCGCTTGTGCGCCGCTTCTTTTAGATTTACGAACCGGTTCCAGGTACCCGCGGAACCGCCGTTTAGTTCGTTGACTGACATGGCTGTCTCCTAATCATATTGTTTTTGTAATAGCCCGTATTAACGGTAATCGGTACAGATATTGATAACGACACGCTAACCGTTATCCCTTAACCGTCTCCATCAACATTCCCTTAATAGCGTCAAACGCCGTAACATTCGCCTCGTATGCCCTTGTCGCCGCTATCATGTCCGTCATCTCCTCGATAACGTTAATGTTGGGCATCGCCACGTATCCCTCTTCGTCGGCGTCCGGGTGCCCCGGGTCGTATTCGAGTCTCGGCGGGCGCGTGTCGGAACGGATTTCCGGTACGTCTACGCCGCGGCCGAAGAAGCGTTCGTCTCTCGGGAAGTTCGACGGCGGGATGGGAAGGTGGTTCTCATGCGTCGTGGCGCCGTAGAGCGAGACGTTATCGTTCAGGATTCGCGTGTCGCGTTTGTTGGACTGCGCCTCGAAGACTACGAACTGCCGGCGATACGGCCCGCCCTCGGCGGTACGCGTCGTTTCCGCGTTGGACAGGTTGGACGATATGGCGTTCTGCCGTATGCGCTGCGCGCGCATACCGGACGCGCTTATTTCCAAGCCGCCGAAGATTCCGCCTACCGAAGACATTTTTCGCTCCTTATGTTAAAGTCAAATGCGAACGGTTAAAATCAACGCTTATTACTGTATCGGCCTCGCCTGTATCGCCGCGTTCAATTTATTAAAGACGCCCTGGTTGAAAGCGTTCATGTACTTGAACATTATCTGCGTTTCAGCCATTTTCGCCATCTCCGTGTCGATATCCACATTGTTCACGCCGCTCGGTTGGGTAGGGTCGTATGGCTTGTAGGCTTTCGGGCCCACCTCGTTCAGGTTCAGGCGCCCGACAGGCAAATGCCCGCCGTCGGTGCGCGTTCCCTGCAGCCGCGTCCTGTTTAGCGCGTTCCTTAACTCATCCTCGAAAGAGACATCCACCCGCGCGTAGCCGGGCGTGTTGACATTGGCGATGTTGTTCGCCGTAACCCGCGCCCTGAGCATCGCCGCGTTCATTGCCCCGGCCAAAACCGGAACGTTGGTCTTGTTGACGATGGCGCTGCTGAACATATTCATGCCGAACCCCCCAAGCGAAAAGGTAACCGTAAATTTATTATTAATTAACAGCAAATTACGTGCCAAAGGGCGTTTTTTGTTGATGATGGGACGGCCCGTCGCGTATATTCGCCGAATATCGCTCAATATTTATCGATAGTTGCCGATATTGGCGATTCGCCGTACCTGTCAGGCCGGAGCGATAATTGCCGGCGGACGGGCGGCGGCGGGAAAGAATTGCCGGCGGCGGAAATATTTGCCGTGTGCCGTGATGTATATTAGCAATATCATGAAAACAAACATACTGGTTGCCGACGACGATATGGACGTCCAACAATTGATGTGCGACGCTCTTGAAATAAGCCTGCGTAAGGTTAGGATAGAGCGCGCTATGAGCCTGTCGGGTTTCTGGGCCAAGCTGCCCGCCGCGCCGGATAAGCCCTGGCAACTGGTCGTTCTCTCCGCCGAGTACATAAAGGAGGAACCGGCCGGTTTCATGGAGCGTTTCATGGCGGCAAACCCGGAAGCGGCCGGCAGGGTTGTAATAGTGGGAACGGCGGCGGACGCGGCGGTTCTGGAGTCATACGCGGAGACCGCCGGAGAGGGCGTAAAAGCGGCGCCTTTTTTGGTCAAGCCGTTTTCTTTGGATGGGTTTGAGGAGCTGGTTAAGCAAGTTTGCGGGTAGCAATGTAATATGTTCGACACGCACTGCCATCTACAGGATGATAGGATATCCGCCAAAGCTGGCGATATCGTCGCCGCCGCCAACCGTGCCGGCGTTACCGGGATGCTCTGTTGCGGCAGCAGCGCCGCGGACTGGGGCGGGGTGGAGCGTATCGGGGCGGCGTATGCCGGCGGCGGGGTGGTCTGTGCCTACGGGGTGCACCCCTTTTATGCCGGAAGCGTTGATATTGACGGGAATAACTGGGCGGACGAGCTTTCCGGGCGCCTTGCCGGCGACCCCTCCGCCGCGGTGGGCGAGATAGGGCTTGACCATACGGTCAGCCCACGCGGCGACGACAGGCAGGCGGAGCTCTTCGCCCGCCAGCTGAAAATCGCGGAGCGGTACGGGCGCCCGGTATCAATACACTGCCGCAAAGCCTTCGGGGTTATGCTGTCGATATTGAGGGATAACGGCGGCCTGAAGTTCGGCGGAGCCCTCCACTCATACGGCGGCCCGCCCGACCTGATTGATGAATTAGTCGGATTAGGATGCCACATATCGTTCTCCGGGTCAATACTGAACCCAAACGGCAAACGGGCGTTCGCGTCATTAAAAAAAGTACCTGTAAACAGGCTGTTGATAGAAACGGACAGCCCCGGCCTGTTGCCGCGCGGAGCCGCCGGCCCGTTCAACGAACCCGCGAATCTTTCGTTAATACTGAACAGGGCGGCGGAGATTCTGGGGGAATCCTCACGGAAAATAGCGGAATTGACAAATGAGAACGGATGTAGATTATATCGTCAAAATTCTTATTGACAGTGACTTTACTTAACAAGCAGCATCCGCGCCCTCTGAGCGAAAACATCACCCGGATACTCGGACAAAATCTTTTGGGCAATATCGCGGGCCTGGTCGTTCCGCCCCAACCCTATCAGCGCCTCCGCCTTAACGAACAGATATTCGGGGCTGCGGCCGCCGTCAATATTAAAGTTTATATCGAGGTTAAGATTAAGGTTAGGGTTACGGACGCGGCCGCCTCCGCCGCCCCCGGCCATCTCCAATACTTCAAGCGCTTCCGCGTACTTAAAATTCTCGGACAGCGCCCCGGCCAGCCTCACCGCCAGCGCCTCGCCTGCCCCGCCCGCGCCGGGAGCCTGAATGCCGGCGGCGTCAAAGAATCCCTTAAGCCCCTTTACCGCCGCGTTTAAATCACCCGTGTAGACGCAATACTCCAGCCTCCCCCAGAGCTGCGCCGCCCCTTGCGGGACGCCGCCCTCATCCAGCTTTTGCAGCCAGTACTTGTACCGCAGCGTCTCGGACGCCGCGTTCCACGAGGGCATGAACTTGAGCGAATCGAGCGTCGGGGCGGCGTCGTAGGGCTGCCCATGAAAGATTAGGCAACGCGCGCGCCACAACATACGCTCTCTGGGGCTCATGACCCACGATGGCGTCGTGGCGGTGGCGATGTGGTTCAGGGCCTTGCCTATCTCGCCGGAAAATATGTACGCCCGAACGGCGAGAGTGTCCTTTGACAGCGAGGGCGGCAGTTGCTCCAATAACCGTGCGGCCTCCTCCAGGCGTCCAGTTTCCTGATTGAGCGCGACGGCCAGTATCTTGGCGTCCCTGTCCGTGGCCCCGGAAAGGCGCAGCCAGACGAGGGCGGAGTCGCGTGCCTTTATCTGCGCGTAGGCCCGGTACGCGGTAAACGCCGCGGAAGCGCGGGTTTGGTCACCGTCCTCCAGCCTGCCGTACGCGGCGGACGCGGCGGCGGCGGCTAAGCGGTAACGTCGCGCTGAAAAGTGGGCGCGGGCGGTTTCGGCTAATTTGCGACCGGTGGGCGCGGAGCGGGTATTGAGCGCCGCGAGGATTGATATCTCTTCGTCGAAGTGCCCGTGCCGGCCATAGAAGTCGGCGAGGCGGTTGCGGTAGAAGGCGGTATCCGCCGCTGGCAGCGAGAGGGCGCAAGCGCGAAAGTCGCGTATGGCGCTCAATCTTACGGAGGAGTCGGCGTCGGCGAAGAGTTGCTCCATTTGGGTGACGGCGATATGCTCTAAGCGCCTGTCCGCGGCGGCGCGGCAGTATACGGCGGCCGCGCCGCGGTAGTCGCCCATGAGGCACTTGACCCGCCCGTGGCGGAGCAACCCCTGTGCGTCTAAGCGCCCAGCCGCGTCAAGCGCGCGGTAGAGCGTGTCCGCGACGGGAATCCTGACCCCCTCGCCGCTCTCGGCAAGGATAGCGTCGGGCGTCTGCGGGGACGCCGCCGCCCAAATATCGACGACCTTTCCCCAAAGCGCCGCGTCGCCGGAGAGCGGCTTTATCCTGTAAAGCGAAAAGAGGAGTTCGAGGGTAAAGCGGTTCTTGCGCGCGCGCGTGGAGAAGACGGGCGTCATAGAGTCCGACAGCGTCTTTTTATCGGCGGCGACAAGCGACGCTATCAAAGCGGAGAAGCAATCGTCGGTTATGTGCGGCGACTTGAAGGATGGGACGACGGTCTGAGGGCGTCCGGGCGCCCAGCCGGAGATGTCGGTACATACGGCCTTCCGCGGCGCCGGCGGCGCTACGGGTTGGGCCGCCGCGGTGTCGGCGATGCCGGCGGCCGTTATTATCGCGGATACAAGCGTCGGCAATATCCGAAAATGGCTTGCCATATTTGACCGTTCTTTCATTGAATGAAGGCGGATGCCCTAAAATGTATGATTCTTTTACCGCGAAACGGCTGTCCGCCCACAAATTGCAAATATACATTCCGCAACCTCCGCATAGCCCTCACAAGCCCAAAATGTCTCTGACTTCCTTTTCTGACAGTTTTGAAACCCTTGCTATTGCGTCAACGCCGAGGCCTTCCTGATACATGGAGATGATGTCCTCCCGGAGCTGTTCCCGCCGCCCTTTACGCTCTCCCCTACGCTCCCCTTTTTCTTCTCTCGCCTCCATTTCCAAATCAAAATTCCATTCAGTTACGAGCATATCTATAACCTCCGCTTTGTGTTTATTTAGGAAATCGGCTAATATACCCTCTTTCAAACAATGAGGGCGTGTGCGACGTCGCGGATGGATTCCACGTCATCCAACAAAAGCGTAAACACGGAGTTTTTGAACTCGCGGTTTGTGGCGGGTTCTACCGTCAGATTCAGGTTCGGGTCAATGTTCTTCATTTTTGAAAAGCCTTTTTTGACGAAAGATTAATGTTTATTGTAAAATACTACAATCGGAGGGGTAAAAGCAAGTTTTGACAAAGATAAAATAATGATTGGTGGGGAGGGGCGCGGGCCGAATATTTGACTTTTGGCGGCGGATTTATTATTTTGCTTCACTATCGTCCCATAGAAAAGACGCTGTTGTGAATAGCGTTGAAAAAAAAGTTGATATCGCGGAAAGCCCCGTCAGGGGCGACACGCCGGCGGTTTTACCGCCGAGCCATTAACCGCCGGTTAGG
>JAITCM010000037.1 GCA_031283085.1 Chitinispirillales bacterium
GCGCGGAAGAAGAGCGCCGGAAAAACGCCCTTGCCATGAAGAAGGAGGGCATAAGCGTAGACACCATATCTAAAATAACGGAACTGTCGGTTGAAGAGATTCGGAAATTAGATTAAAAATCGTGCTTGGGATTACAGATAAAAGGATAACGGGAAAGACCGGCATTGCGAATTAATCCTCCGCAACGATGGCTTTTTTAGGGCACGCGGAGACGCATAGCAGGCACATCTTGCACAGCGCCGGATTTATTGATACACGCTGTTTGCCGTTGTTCCCGCCGTCATCGCCGCGATTACGGGTGATGGCGCCGGGTTCCGGGCAGGACTTTACGCAGATACCGCAGGCCACGCAGGTTGGTTGGTTTACCGTTACTGTCATTTTATTAATTCCTTTATCCTCTTCGTGATAATCTCAATCTTCACCGCGTCAATGTCTCTAATTGACAATATCGCTTCGTCTATCGCCGCCGTGTCGCTTAAGGCTATTGTGTAGCAGTTTGTCGCGCCCCTTATCAGCCGCAGGGCCATATTGGCGAAGTGCAGATGCATCCCCACGAACAGGCATACATCTATATTGTTATGCTGTATCGTCAAACCTGGGTGGTTTGGGTTGATTTCTATTTCCGGGTTGATTCGCGGGCTCTTGGCCCTGTAGTCGGGCATGGGGAGGATTTTCGCGCCGCAGGCCTCCGCCATCGCCCTTACCGCGGCGGCTTTGGGGGAGACATCGTCAGACCACTGCCACATCAACAGCGGGCCGGGGCAGACCGCCGGAGTCTTTGCGGACGCCAGCTTCTCGGCAACGATGGCCAGTGCCTCGGCTTCGGGGACGATGTCGCCGCCGGACAGCGCGTAGCCGGCGTTTGGCGACACTACGCCCATGAGCGCCGCGGCGGGGGCAAGGTAACCTTCGGGGCCGGTCGTCAGTTTGTATCTTTGTTCCGTCATATTGATACCATTGTTTAAAGCGCCGATATCGGGTATTGATTACGGCGTCACGGGTTATCAATGCCGATGAGATATAAATATACATCGCCGCGGCGAATTTTACAAAGATATTGACACGCAAAAAATAAAATACTATATTTATAATCACTGGTGGCCGCGTGACCGGCGCCCGCTCTCGTTGTACCCTTTCGGGACCGCCCGGGTTATCGGCAGGCCGGTATTGACCGGCATGGATGATTGTCTATACAAACGGTGTGTGTTCATTCGCCGTACCCATATCCGGCCTCCTTTTTGCGGCAACCGCGGTGTTGCCGCTCTCTCGTTTTTCCGTCACACTCTCGTTGTACCGTCTTGATTTACCGTTGGCGTTGATTTCAAAACGGCGTTTTTTGTCGTAATCAGGGCGCGATAAATCCGCCCATACGTCATTAACGTTAAACAATATCCGGCATAAATCTTAAACCAAAGGAGGTTTTTTATGCGTTGTCATGGCCCGTCAAACATCGAATTTTTTTCAAAAAGCGGACGTAAGTCGTTCGCGTTGACGCTGTTCCGCTCATTGGCCGCCGCTGCCGCAGCCGCGATTATCGGTTGCGCTGAAATCCCGCCCGTCGGCAAAGACGACGTCGCGGAGGTCAGCGTAGAGGTCATTGGCGGGAGCGCGGATATCTTTCCGGGGCCGGAATTCAGCGTCCCCGCCGGCGGCGACACGCTGCTCTTCGTCGACGTTGGCCGGGAGTCAAACACGCGCATTGCCGGAATATGGGTCGACGGGGGGAGGTTGTGTTGCGCGGAAGAGGAAGTCGTGCGGAATACGTGGGTTCCGCTGGTCGGCGTCAGGGGGAGAGTCGCGGTTAAGGTTGAGCTGGCCAAAATCGACACCGTAATGCCGGTTGTGGAAATCGTCTCGCCGGCGTTGACGCCGTCCGGCGAAGCCGCCACGGGTATCTCGATTTGCTCGTTCGGGATGTTTGAGTACAGGATTAATAAGACCATGGCAAAAGGGTACATAAAGTGGCGGAAAGTAATAATCGACGATGGTTGGGAGGACAGGGATTCGTTACAGGTCGTAAGGATTCCGGGAGACATTACCAGAAACGGCCACGACATCGGGGATTGGTCGTACTCGTCCCCCGACGGGTACCTGAGCGAGGGGCTGCAGAAGTTTGACCTGGCGGTTAGCCCCATAGCCGGCAAACGCGTATCCCGGAGCCAAATAACCGCCAACGCCGCCTACATCTTCGAGATTCGGTTCACCGATTCGCTGGGGAACGAGAGCGATATGGCGTCGAGGACGGTGTGGGCGAATAACGCAACGGGCGGCTGTCCGTAACGGAACGTTTTATCACATCAACCACCAAACCGTCGTTACCGTAGGGGCGACCGTCCTCGGTCGCCCTGCCGTTCCGTCTGTCCAACAAAGGGCGACCTGGACGGTCGCCCCTACGAAACGTTGACACGTGTATCTTTATCCTCATCCTTCGGCTTAAAGTACCGTGACCGTATAAATACGAATCCGGCGTAGACCCCCCACCCAAGCAGACATCCGACGGCCGCCCCGCCGGCCACGTCCGCCGGATAGTGCACCCCGTTGTAGACCCGCGTGTAGGCTATAAGCCCGGCGAAGGAGTAAAAATATACGCCGTACTTCCGGTAGAAGCAAAATAAAATCGTGGCGAAGGCGAACATATTCACGCTGTGGGACGACGGGAAGGAGAGCGACCCCCACTGCCCCAGAAGAAAACGCCCGCCCGCCACAAGAAAATCCGGGTGGCACGGGCGCGGTCGGGCGAATATCTTTTTCAGCACCTGCGAGGACAGCGGGTCGCTGAGCGCCACCGTCAGTGCCACAAGCCCCAGCACGGTGAGCGCCTTTTTTTTGTTCTCGCGAAAAACGTAGAGCGCGGCGGCGAGTATCCCAGGAATCAGCCAGAACTTTAAGTCGGTTATCCGCGTCATGGCCGGGTCTAACAGCGGGTGGGACAAGGTCACGTTGATAAACAAAAATACGGACTTGTCTATTGAGTACGTAAAATCAATGATATTTTGCATAGTGTTTTAATCCTTTTATACGTCCCGCGATAAAATACGGTCCTAATCGCTCGCTTTGAAATTGTACACCGGTTTAATCCTTAAAATGATTTCCGCCGTCTCGTCGATGTTTTTTACTATTGTGTCCATAGTTTTATACGCCATCGGCGCCTCGTCGAGGGTGCATTTGGATACGCAGGTGGTGAAGATGCCGGCCATTTCCGATTTGTAATCCTCCAGGGAGAGGTTTTTGTAGGCGGCGGAGCGGCTCATCAGGCGGCCGGCGCCGTGCGGGGCGGATTGGTTCCAGTCGTCGTTGCCGCGGCCCGCGCAGATGAGGCTGCCGTCGCGCATATTTATCGGTATCAGGAGTTTCTCCCCGCGCTTGGCCGATACGGCGCCCTTCCGCAGTATCATTTCGTCCGTGTCGATGTAGTTGTGGACGGTCGTAAACTCGTTTCTCTTTGTCAAGCCCAGGCGGGTCATGATTATGTCGACCATTGCCTTGCGGTTCAGCGAGGCGAAGCGCTGGATGAGCTTCATGTCGTGGATGTAGTCGTCGAAGAGGCTGCCCTCCGCGTAGGCCAAATCTTCGGGGACTGGGAGCCGGCGCGTCCCCTCCTCCCTCATGCGGGCGACAGTCGGCTCTATCTCCCGCTCGCGGTTTTGCGCTTTTAGCTCCGCTATGACCTCGTCAATCTGCGCCTTCGAGTTGCCGGAGAGATTCCGCAGCGCCTCGTTTTGATAGTATTCCGCGACTTCCTTGCCGAGATGGCGGCTGCCGGAGTGGATAACGAGGAACAGCGTCCCGTCGCTGGCTTTGTCAACCTCAATGAAGTGGTTGCCGCCGCCGAGCGAGCCGATGCTGCGGCGGGCGCGGTTTAGGTTCACGTGAGCGGCGCAGCGCAATTCCGAGAGGTCAATATCGTCGCATAGCGGGTGGATATCCCTGCGGGTGCTGTGCCCGGACGGGATGTGGCGGCGCACGGTATTGTTCAGCCTCTTGAAGTCGATTTCCTTCTCGTCAACCTCCACCGTCTCCATTCCGCAGCCGATGTCGACGCCCACCATGCCCGGAACTATCTTGTCGCGTATGGTCATAGTGGTGCCGATGGTACACCCCATTCCGGCATGGACGTCGGGCATTATGCGTATCTTGCAATCGGCGAACGCCTCCTGGTCGCAGACCGCGCGAATCTGCCGGGCCGCGGATTCATCAAGCTCGTCGCAGTAACATTTGGCGGTATTGCGGCCGCCTGTAATCTCAATCATTTATACGTCGTCTCCTCTTTTGTTTGCGGTCATGATAGAATATACTATATTTATCCTTATGGAATACTCATCAATAGATATATTCTGCCGATACATCGACAACTTCGGCGACGCGGGGGTGGCTTATCGTTTGGCTAAGGAGTTCAAGGCCGCTCGGCCTGACTGCCGCGTCAGGCTGTTTATGAGTTATATGTACGCCCTCAACGCCATCGAGAGCGGTATCGACCCCACGAAGGAAATTCAGGAGCACGGGTCTATCGTATATGTCCAAATGTCGAATACCCTTGACCCGGCGGAGAGCGGGCTGGGCGTGGCGGATGTTCTGGTGGAGATTTTTGCTTGCGATATTCCGCAAAAGATGTTTGCGGCGGCGCTGGACAACAGCAAACTGATAATCAACTTGGAGTACCTCTCCGCGGAAGAGTGGGTCGAGGAGTACCACCTCTTCGAGTCCCTGCTTGGGCGCGGCACCGCCCGTAAGTTCTTTTTCATGCAGGGGTTTCGCGAGACTACCGGCGGGCTCATCATCAACTCCAAGCTGCGCGCGTTGCGGGAGGGCGGCGGGCTTGACAGGCTTGCCGTGATAAACGGCGTCGCCGGCCGCTTCGGGGCGCCCATAGAGCCGGGCGGCGCTCCGCTTGTGGGGACGGTCTTCACCTACAGGCGCGGGTTCGACACCCTGATAGCCGACCTTGTCGGGTTCGGGCGCGATACGCTGTTGCTCGTGTTCGGCGTGATGAGCCAACATGGGATGGCGGCGACGCTTGGGAGGCTGTCGGGTACGGGTCAACACACCGAACAACGTCCGCCCAACTATGAGTATCGATATAACGGTGAGTTCACGGGGCAGTGCCATACCTATAAGAATGTCCGCGTGCTCTACGCGCCTTTCATCCCGCAGCACGACTACGATACCCTCCTGTGCTGCGCCGACTTCAACCTCGTCCGCGGGGAGGACTCGCTCGCCCGCGCCGTCCTCTCCGGCCGGCCTTTTATCTGGCAAGCCTACATTCAGGCGGACGAGCACCAGTGCGTCAAAGTTGAGGCGTTGCTGAAAACCATGCGTCCGTATTACGTGGAGAGCGGGTTTGACGGCGCTTTCGCCGAATACTGCGCCCTTGAGATGGCTTTCAATCGGGCCGACCGCAAGTCCACCGAGCAGGTTACGGAGGAGCGGTACGGCGCTTTTTTCAAAGATTTGAAAAAACATGAGCGCGTCGCGCGCGCCATTAATTATTTTATGCACAAAAGTTGCGACCTGATAGCTAAGTTCCGCGACTTTCTTGACCGCTATCCGGAGTCGGCGCCGCCGACGGACAAGAGGGCGAATATGCGGGACCCGTTGCAATTGCGAGAGTATGCAACCATCATCAATACAAAGAAATAGTTAAGGAGGTAAGACATGAAGGAAGCGCAGGAACTCAGGGCCGGCAACTGCGTGAAGATCGGCAACGATCTGCACATTATCCTCAAGTACATCTACACGAAGGGCGCGCGCGGCGCCTCTTCCTGCAAGATGAAGATGAAAAACCTCTCCACCGGCGGCGTTTCGGAGACCGTCTACCGCGCTTCCGACAAGTTCGACCTGGTCGTGCTGGAGCGCAAAAAGATGCAGTACCTCTACCCCGACGGCGATATGTACACGTTCATGGACCAGGAGAACTACGAGCAGATGTACCTGAACAGGGACGATTTGGGCGACGCGGTCAACTACTTGCAGGAGCAGATGATAATAGACGTAATCGTGCACGGCGAAAAGGCGGTGGGCGTTGAGTTGCCCAAACAGGTAGACCTGGAAATCACCTACACAGAGCCGGCCGTGAAGGGAGATACGGGCGGAAAGGTACTAAAAACCGCGAAAGTTGACACCGGCATAGAGGTACAGGTGCCGCTCTACTGTAATATCGGAGACAAGATTAAGGTAGACACGGACACAGGGGAGTTTGTTTCGCGGTCGAACACGTAAGGATGGCCGGTTTTTCGCCGGGGGGTATCAATGGGACAGGAATTTGACCGTTTAGTAAGCGTTGTCGCGAAGCTGCGCGCTCCCGGCGGTTGTCCGTGGGATCGCGAGCAGACCAACAAATCAATACTCTCCTGCCTCCTCGACGAATCCTACGAGTTCTTTGAGGCCGTGGATGAGAACGACCCGGCAAAGATGCGCGAGGAGCTCGGCGACCTCCTGTTGCAGGTCGTTTTGCACGCCCAAATCGCCTCCGAGTCCGCGGATGCCGCTTTCGACATTGAGGGGGTCGCCCGCGGCATAAGCGACAAGCTCATCCGGCGGCACCCGCACGTCTTCGGCGACGCCGCGGTGTCGTCCTCTGCCGAGGTGATTCAAAACTGGGAAAGGATAAAGAAGGGCGAGTACGGCGAGGAGCGGCGCAAGTACATGACGGACGACATCCCGCCGGCGTTGCCGGCGCTCTTTCGGGCCGAGAAGATGCAGCGGCGCGTCGCCCAGGTCGGTTTCGACTGGAGCGATGTCGCTCCGGTTCTCGACAAGGTCGAGGAGGAGTTCAAGGAGTTTCGCGAGGCGCTTGAAAGCGGCGACGCCGACCACGCGGAGGAGGAGTTGGGCGACATTTTATTTGCGCTTGTCAATGTGGGGCGGCACAGCAAAATCAGCGCCGAGAACGCGCTTAGGGTGGCTGCGCGCAAGTTTGAGAAGCGGTTCAGGTACGTGGAGGACAGGTTTAGGGAGTTGGGGAAGGATATGCGCGGGGCTACGCTTGAGGAGATGGACGCTTACTGGGAGGAGAGCAAGGAGCGGGGTTTATAGCAGCGCGGCCTCCATTTGTTCCCGTATAAATTCCATGACGCGGTCAAAGAGTTCTTTGCCTCGCCGCGGGGTGATGTCGATTGACCCCTCGTTGTCGGGCGGCAACAGTAATCCGTCGGGAAACAGTTTGCGCAGTTTTTGCGGGTCGGCGCCGCGTTTTTTCCAGGCGCGGTATTGCTCGCCGCTTACGTTTTTTCTTTTATCCGCATTGATACCCGATATGTCGGCGTTAACGCTTTCCTGGTCCAGATAGGCCGCCATCGCCAAAAGCGCGGTGTCCGCCCTGTCTATCCGTCGGTTGAGCGCGGTCGAAGCCCGGTCGATAATAGTATTGATGTCGAATAATAAAACCCTGACCCCGCCGTACTTCGCCTCGATTCTCTTTGCCGCCTCCTCCGCCGGCGCCTTGTTGAACGGCGCCGCGTTGATTAGAAAGACGCGCGTCGCGCCCTGTAGCGCGTAGGCGTGGATTATCTCGCACAGCGTGTTGACGAAGGTGCGCGGTTTGACTCCGGCGGCGCCGGGGAAGGATATGAAAGGGGTGGAGCATCCGAAGGGGAGCGGCGGAGCGGACAGGGCGCGGCAGCGTATCGACAGTTCGTCCGATATGCGCTCGGCGCACAGTGTTTCTATGCCGATACGGCCGATATGGCCGAACGGTTCGCAACCGCCCAGCGGCAGGATTACGGCGGGGCGGGCGGCGAGGCGCTCCCGCGCCTGACTGTGGGTTAAAAGGTCGACGCGACAGGCACTGTTCATTTTGTTAGACACGGATTTAGATAATGGTATAATATAATGACGGGTAAAATCGGAGCGAGAGGATTTGAACCTCCGACCTCTTGGTCCCGAACCAAGCGCGCTAACCGGACTGCGCTACGCTCCGTTGTTTGTTCGTCAGGCCGTTAAGCCTTTCGCCAATATCATAAAATATACATTGCGGGCGATAAAAAGTCAAATTCTTTAAAATCAAAATCACCCTTCGTCCCGAATATCCCCACCCGCAATCTCCTTAAAGGTAAACTCGTCCTGGTCGTACTCCTCGTCCTCCACGATATTCAGCCGGCACTTATGCTCTTTCTCCAGCATAGACTTCATGGTAACCCCGGCGGGACCGCTGTCGTCCCTCAGGTATTCGGCCACGGCGGGATGTATTGTTACCGTTATGGTGTTGGGTTTGTCGTGGGCGCGTCTCAGGTCACGCCCTATCCTTGCCGTAACCGTCTCCGGCGAGAATATCCAGCCCAGCCCCCCGCAGGATATGCAGGCGTCGGTGAAGAACTCTTGCAGCTCCGGTCGGACGCGTTTGCGGGTGATTTCCATCAGGCAGAACTTGGAGAGGGGAGTGCAATCGGTGGCCGATGGGTCGGCGTCTAAGAGCTTTTTCATGGCGGACTCTATCTTGCGCCGGTTTTCCGCGTCCATCATGTCGATAAAGTCTATCACTATAAGCCCGCCGATGTCGCGCAGGCGCAGTTGGCGGCATATCTCCGCCGCCGCGTCTATGTTTGTTTTGTAAATCGTCTCCTCAAGGCTCGCCCTGTTTTTTCCGACGTTTCGGCCTGTGTTCACGTCTATCGCCACCAGCGCTTCCGTCCTGTCGATAAGCACGTACCCGCCGCTCTTAAGCCAGACCTTGCGTTTGAGCAGCCTGTCCAAGTCCTTTTCGATGTTGAACTTGTCGAAGAGGGGTGTTTTGTCGCGGTAGTGGGAGACGCACTTCGCCATTTCGGGGGAGAGCGCTTTGACGTAGTCCAGTATCTCCCTGTAGTCATCGTCCTGGTCGGCGTAGACCTCCGTCACATCCTCCGAGAAGAGGTCTCTTATGACGCGCGTGGTGATTCCCAGTTCGCGGTGCACTAACTTCGTCCCGCTTCCGGAGAGCGCCTCCGTCTGTGTTTTGCGCCAGGCGTCTAAGAGGATGTGTATCTCGCTTACGAATTCCGTCTCGGAGACTTTCAAACCGTTCGTCCGCACGATGAACCCGATTCCGGGGGGTTTAATCTGCGATATGAGTTTTTTGAGTTTTGACCTGCGGGCGGAGTCGCTTGTCTTCTTTGAGACGCCGATGAAATCGGTGTCCGGCACGAGGACTAAGAAGCGGCCGGCCAGACTTATCTGCGTTGTGACCTTGGCGCCTTTGGTTCGTATCGGTTCCTTGGCTACCTGCACCAGTATCTCCTGCCCCTTGGTCAATACCTTTTCTATGGGGATTCTGGGGACTTTGCGGCTTTTGGCGTTTTTGCCGCCCCGTCCGGCGAAGCGGTCCATCATTTCGTCCTCCTCAAGCAGCAGCGACGGGTCGACGTCGGAGGCGTGCAGGAAGGCGCACTTGTCGAGCCCGATGTCGACGAACGCCGCCTGCAGGCCGGGGAGGATGGAGACCACCTTGCCCCGGTAGATGTTTCCCACCAGCCGGAAGTAATCCGGCCGCTCGACAACCAGCTCCACAACCTTGTCGTTCTCAAGCAGCGCGGCGCGCTTCTCGGCGGAGGTTGCGTTGAATAGAATTTTTTTAACCATTAAAATGTCACCTCGGCGGTCAGCTCAAACCTTTGGTTGAGGGTAAGCTTGCCGTCCTGATTTTTGTGTGAGCCCAGGTACCTCGCTTGGCCCTTGATATTTTTAGTGAAGACGTAGTCTATGTAGGGCGAGTAGTTGAAGGCGCTCTCCCACGTGACCACGTCGTCGTCGTCCCCTATTTTATTGGTACGCTTTGAAGTCTCCCAGTTCACGCCCAGACCCACGGTCGTTTTTCCTTGAACGGGGATAGCCCACTTGCGGATGCGAATCTCTTTCAGTTTGCCGGCGCCGGTGAAGGCGTAGGCCAGTGTCAGCGTGTGGCTGGTGCGGACAGTGTTCTCCGTGGAGATTCGCTCCGCCGTGCCGGCGGAGTCCTTGCCGCCCGCGTTGACTGTTGTGGTTGTGGTGCCGAAGCGGTAGTTGCCCGTGAGCGACGGCCACTTGATGAGTTTGCCCTCAAAGCTTATGAGCGGTTGGAACTCAATCGTTATCGTGGTGTCGGTGTGTTCTTTCGACTCCTTGCGGCTGTTTTTGAAGCTGAATGAGGAGCTTGCGCCCAAGTCGGAGAAGTACCTCTTTATGAGCGACAGCTTTGTCAGCGCTTTCGTATTCGCGCCCGCCCGGAGTTCCGGCCACACTACCGTCGTGTCTATGTAGGTTGAGTCGGGTTGCCCGTAGAACTCGCGGCCCCAGCCGAAGGAGACGCCGGTGAAGTCCACCTTGAAGGGGTCGGGAAAGGAAAACGCCGTGGAGAAGCGCGCCGTCCAGGAGCCTTTGGACTGGTCGTTGCGGTACAGGTCGAGCAGCTTGCTGTCAGGGTCGGAACGCATCCTGTACCGCATCCAGCCCAGCGACTCCTCGCCGAGTGTGCCGAAGAGGTAATCGGAGAGCCCGCGGCGCATGCCCATTTGGTAGCGGACAAAGTCGTAATTGCTCATTCCCGCGGTGTCGGCAAGGTACGTGGAGCTCAGGAAGCCGTTTTTGAGCTCGGTTGACACATCGTACTCAAAATTTATGGAGCGCATATTGATTTTGTTTATGCTTTCGCCGATTAGCGTCCAATACGGGTTTTCCGGCGCTTTGGCCGCCGTATCCTTTGCTTTTGCCGTAGAGTCGCCGGCGGCCGTCTTCTTCTTGACGTTTTTAAAGAGCTCGCTTAGCAAAAGCGAAGTTCTAAGTTTCAGCGCCGTTGACACATTGGCGTTCAGGTAGCGTGTGCTGTCGTTGTCGCGGCGGGCGGTGAGCCCGGTATAGTCGGCCGCGTACTCCCCGGAGTGCGTCATCCACGCCACAAACTGCGGGGTGAGTTTCGCGGAGGCCGATTGCGTGCGGCCGCGCTCCCCGTAGAGCAGGCCGTATGTGTCCCACTTCTCGTCATCCGTCGAGTTTAACCCGAAGATTTTGACTAAGGTGCTGTCCATCATCAGGTTCCAGTCGTCGGTGGGCAGGTCGGAGAGGTCTCTGTCCAGGCGTATAGAGTAGCCGAAGGAGAGGAGCGGGTCGATGGGCGAGTATTCGACGTTCATCCCGTGGCGCATATCGAAAGTTCGCGTTCTGAAGTTGTCGACGTTGAGTTTGAGGTCGTTGCGTATCTCTGTGCGGTGCTGTATCTCCGCCAGGTCGAAGTTTATCGTGGACGGCAGCAGGTTCAGCGTGTATTTCCTGTGGATATCCGGCACCCACCCGGCTTCCTCAAACGGGGCGTAGCTCGTCCATGAGGGCGGGTGGCGGGGGCTTAAGTCGTAGCGCAGGGCGCCCGTGTAGGTAACGGTCGTATCCGTCTTTATGTAGTCGGCTTTGGTGGTGTCCTCCTGCGGCCCCTTTCCGGTGTAGCTTGCCGTCTGGTTGTAGCTGACGTCCGTTTTGAGTCTGTCGAGCGTAAAGCCGACGAACGGGTTTTCGGACTCGCTCGTTTTTTCGAACGAGGTGTAGGCGTTGCGCGTAGAGGCGAAGGTTTCGAATCGTTGCGCCCTCGTCCGGTCGCCGCCCGGTTCGCCGCCGAGCATCATTTTGAACGCGTCGTCAACCATGTCGAGGAAACCGTCGGGATTGCTGTCTTCATTCAGAAGCCTTATGTCGCTCTGCGGTTTTACAATGGGGCGCGACAACGCGCCGGATACCGACCCGCCCACCGGTATCGATACGCCCCACTCGTCCGGCATAAACTTGTCCAGCTTGATTACCGCGTTTATGTTGGCGCTAAGCTCGCTCTTGTCCGAGCCGCCGAGCGTCGCGTCGGTCATCGTTTTGAAGTCGCCGTCCGTGAAGCTGATTCCGGCGCCCAAAGTCAGAAAGTCCGCCCACTGCGTGGCGATGTTGACGCGCGCGGCGATGCCGGAGAGCACCCGCCCGCCGATGGCTATCAGCTCGTTCACCCAAATCTCGCCGTCTGCGGGGCCCCGTACGCAGATAGCGCCTACCGCCATAAAGGTTATCGCCGTGAAGTTCGGGCGCCTGTTCGCCGGGGCCACGACGCGCAGCCGCCCGGAGGCGGTGTTGATGGGGGTATTCTCAAAGTCGGCGCCGAGCTTCAGGTCGGAGAAGTCCTGCAAACTGAAGGTGAGGGTTTTCCACCCGACCCCCCAATTAAGCGGGGTGGAATATTCGTAGTAGGTCGAGTCGTCGCTGCCGAAGCGGAAGACGAACTTCATGTCCTCCCCGTAGGAGGCTATGCTGTAAACCTTTATCGACATTGAGTCGTAACCCGAAATGTTCTGCGAGTTTCCGGTCTGCAACCTGCGCACGGTGGCCGTGTCGCCCGATTCCATGCCGGTGAAGTTGAGGCGCAGCGATTTCTCCTCCGGCGTCACCTCGCCGGACTTGGGCTTGACTATGGTGCCGTAAACGCTGTTGTAGTAGGCCATATCCTCGTAGTTGCTGATGCTGGTGGCCTCTATCTTGCGTTCGGAACCGGCGGAGGGCTCCCAATAGTTTCCCGACAGCTCAATCCCGGCAATCAAAAGTTCGTTCTCGCTTGTCAGCACGCGCTCGTCGAAGTCGTACCACACGAGCCTCAGGCCCCGCGCCTTTGCCCACTCCGGAGCGCCGCCGAACGCGGAGTCTTTAATCACGGATATCCCGTCCAGCACATCTTTCAGCGGTATGCGGTAATATCTCCACCCGTTATCGCTCACTACGCGGGAGGTACCGTCTATGTACGGCGACGTATCGAGGTCGAGGTTGATTTCGTAGGAGTAGTATTTCTCCATGATACTGATTCTCGGAATGCCGTCGCCGTCGATGTTCTCGTCGTCGTAGACGCTGTTCTCCCACGTTCCGTTGACAAACCTGAAGTTGCTCAGGTTGTCCTTGTCGTACTTGCGGAAGAGGTCGCCGCTGGGGTTATCGCGTCCGCGGGGCGACACCAGCAGCTCGGTATTCCGGTTTCGGGAGAGCGTGTCCCAGCCTGTGGCGCCGGAGGCGGCGTTGGGTATCATATAAAACTTGTCGGCTACGTCGCGCCCGTTGAGTCCCTTGTCGTACATGGAGAGCTGCGCGGGCTTATTTTGATAGGTCGGGTCTTCCAGGTCAAAAATCCCGTTGGGCGGTCCGCCGTCGCGCACCTGGTCGTGGCTGAATGTGCCTATCTGTATCATCAGCTTACCCTTTTTCCGAAGCTGCCCGGAGCCCCTGGGGTTGACCACAATCTCAAGGTAACGGTGGTTTTCCATGTTCAGCCCGTTGCGGCCGAAAGAGGTGGTGATGGAGGCGTATGAGTTTTTGAAGCGGTCTTGAACGTCGAACGGATGTTCGCGTGACGCCGGCGTCGCGTTCATGCGCAATATGTCGATATACGTGTCGGAGGAGTTGTAGCGGCTGTTGTTCGGGTCGCGCTTCCACACGTCAAAACGGTTGATTTTTCTCGCGTCGTCGTAAGCGTTGGGCGTGTACCAGTAAAAGTCCCAAGCTGGAATTCTGAGCGCGTTTCGCATAAGGCTGTCGATGGCCGCCGCGCCCCCGGAATACTTGAACGGGTAGTGCGACGGATGCCAAACCGGATGGCGCATACTGAGCGAGTACCCGTCTTTCGTTCTCTCGAAGTCATCGATGTAGGCGCCCTTATCCACGGAGGTGTTCGGGTTCATGCGGCTGTGCACTATCTCGAAGTCCAGCTTCGCCGACGACTCCCCCTCCGTTTTGACAAGCGGGATAAGGTTGACCGCTTTCGTCATCCACTCCGGTTGAAAGTCTAAACTTGTGTTGAAGCTGAGGTGCAGCTTGCTGAAAGGTTCGTTGCCCAGTTGCGGGAGGTCGCCGGCGGTGGTCGCCGCGCTCTGGTAGAGGACGCTCGCCGCCATAAACGAGTTGTCGCTGATGAACGGCAGCCGCATCTCGCCTCGCAGACCGACAAAGACCTTTTTCTCCAGCACGAAGTCCGATTCGCGCTGGTACGTTATGAGGATGGACTCGGCCGACTTGGCCCGCGTCGACAGGAGGTCTAAGATACCCATCTCGTAGTCCAAGCTGTAGTCCTCGCCCTCTACGAGCTGCGTCCCGGAGTTCGTCTTGACAATCACCGTGCCCGGCAATATATTCCATCCGAGGTCGTCGTAGGTGTTGCGTTTTATAATCCCGTTGGTCAGTATTCCGAACTTCGGCACGTAGTCCCGCATCGCGGTGGTTCTGAGGCCGAACCGGTATATCATGTCGTTTTTCATGTTACCGAGCGCGGTGTTGGCGAAGGGTTCGTTCCCGTTCATGCCTGTGTTCCACGGCGGGATGATAAGCTCCTGCTTGTCGGTCTTGAATATCTCGTTGTTCTCGATTTTGGCCCGCCCCTGCTCGTCGGTGAGGCCCATCGCGCTTGAAATAAGTACGGAACGGCCTCCAGCGTCGGTATGGCGTATCGTGTCGCCCATGGCCGGGTCTAAGTAGAAGAGGTCGAGTTTCGCGTCGTCGAGCGTCGGCAGATAGTAGACGTTGCGCCACATGAGCCCGAACAGCGGGTTGTTCTCGTCCGTCGTCCCGTCCATATCGTTCGGTTTGAGCGTCTCTATTTGAATGATTTCGTTGTTGGGCGTGTTTATGGGAACGATTCGGCCGCGGTTAAGGGTTCCGTCCACGGTCGTCATCGCGACGGCGATTATCTCGTCCTCCTTCACGGGGTATTCGAAGCGCACAAAGCCGCGGTCGAGGTTCACGGTATACTCCTGATTCTCGGTCAGCATCCTGAAACAGACTTCGCTGCCGTTTATGTAGGCCTTGTAGCGGCGCACCGTGCTGTTCGAGGTCTCGTTGCAATTTAACATTGAAACGAAAGCCTGGAACTGTGTGATTCTGTGCTGGGGTATTCTCGCGTTGGCATCGGGGTTTGTTATGCTGGCCACCCTGTTGTTGTAAGCCTTGTACACGGTGTCCAGGAAGAAGTACCTGTTTTTTATGAACTCGTTGTCTCGAAGCGCGGTCATGGAGTTCGGGTCGTTTTTCCCGCCCAGTTCCCGTGTTAACGCCTCGCCCTGCGCGTGGCTCAGCACGGTGGTGAGCATCAGCGGCCCTATCTTTGCCCGCGCTTTCAGGCCGAAGAGCCCGTCGTGTTTCTCGGAGTATCCCGACAGGTTCGTCCCCGGCATATCGAATCCCGTGTAACCGGCCACGATTTCCTGCACGATTTCATCCTCAAGCTCGCCCTCGTAAGACTCTTTGTACTCCACCTTGAAGTTCTTGAGCGGGTCTTCGGTGAGGTCAAACCCGTTTTTACGGGAGTGAGTGATGTTTACGCTGATGAGCCGCCCCACGCTTCCGCGGATGGCGAACTCGTATTCGGGCTCGAAGTCAAGCGGTATGAAGTCGGTCGTCGTGTCCTTGTCTATGATGATTCTCGTGTAGTCGTAGGCTACCGTGAGTTTCAGGCTGCCCTCAATCTTGAGTCTGGGCGGTTCGTTGCCCAAAAGCCTCTGCGCCCACGGCGGGTAGTGCACGGCGAGTTCCCACTGAAGTTTCGGCGCGGGCGGCTCGCCCAGCTCCTTCTTTGCCTCTGTTGTCAGCTTGTTGTACCACTCCTCGTAGAACGAGTGCAGCCTGCTGTCGTTTATGTAGTCGTTCAACTCCCCGTAGTGGTAGCTCTGAACGGAGTTCCCGTTTTTGTCCTGCCGTAAATATGTGAGTTGGCGTTTCTCGAAGTCGATGACCGTCGTGTCCGAAAACATAGTGCCGTTGTTTTTGAGTATGGCCGGGTTACCCGATGAGAACGGGCTGCCGCCGCTTCGCCGGAACGGCGGTTCGTGTCCGTCTATGGCGGGCGGTTCGTAGCGCAACCCCTGGGCAAAGAGCAACGGCGCGGCGACGGTTAGAGCCGCCGTTATCCACTTGGCTTTCGCCGAGTTCAACAGGTTGAATAACCGTTTCAATTAGCGTCTGCCCCCTGTAGCGGGCGGTGAGTCCACGCAGCACCTGAAGCCGACCGGATTGTGCCTGTTTTGCGGGAAGTAGCTGTATCGGGCGTCGGCGCAGCGGCTCTGGTCTCCGCTCATCCAAAACCCGCCCATCACATTGTTGAACGATTTGTCCTGCGGCGACTGCGTGGAGGTCCACTCGGCCAGATTCCCGGACATATCGAAGACTCCGTAGTAGCCGCGGCATTCGGGCCGGCTGCCCGACCTCTGCGCCATACTGTCGCGTGTGGCGCAGGTGTTCCACTCGTAAATCTCGCCGTAGGTGTACTTCCAGCGCTCCGGCCCGCCGCACGCCGCGGCCCACTCGTCGGAGGTGCAGAGCCGCTTGCGCGCCGAGAAGCAGGAGTCCATCGCCTGGTACAGCGACACGTAAGACTGCGGGGTAACGCCCTTCCTGTTCGGCCACTCGTAAATGTCAACGCAAATCTCGGCGTTACCGGCCTTCACCGACTCCATGCCGGCCGGGCATCGCGGCGCGGTCAGGTCAAACTCATAACGCTTGCTCTTGATGTGCATCGTTCTTCCGCAATCGTCGACAGCCCTGTAGTAGAGGGTGGCTGGTTCCGATATGTCAATCGGTTTGCCGCCGTAAACCTTCCAGTTTTTCACACCGTCAACGCTCCACTCCACCTTGCAGGCTTTGTTTGCCACGAGTTTGACGGCTATCGCCTTTCTGTGCAAACCGCCGGACGGGTCGGCGTAGACCCAGGGGACAAGAGTGTCGCGGGCGCACGCGGCCGCCCGCAGGGCGGCGGTGTCAATGGCAAGATTCGCTATGGAATCGGCTATCCTTAAAGAGTCTAACCGGGCTTGCGCCAACCGGAGGGAGTCGGCTATCCTCAAAGAGTCTAACCGGGCTTGCGCCAACCGGATAGAGTCGGCTATCCTTAAAGAATCCCGCCGGGCTTGCGCCAATCGGATAGAGTCGGCTATCCGCCGAGCCTCGGCCGGCCGCGAATATCCGCCGGCCCGCGCGAGGGAATCGGCCGCACGCGCGAGGGAGTCGGCCGCTTGCCGGAGAGAATCCGCCGCGCGTCGGGAATCGGCCAAACGGAGGGAATCGGCCAGCCGGAGAGAACCGGCTATCCGCAATGAATCCGCCCGCCGCTTGAAATCAATCTCAGCAGTATCAACACCGCCGCGGTTGCCAAACATCCCGCCGAATATTCCGCCATTCTTATCTAAAATTTCTTTGGCCACGTAGAATAGCAGGAACAGGATGATGATAAGCAACAATATTAGCAATGCCAAAGAGAGCGCGGAGCGCTTCTTCTCGCTGTTTTTGTCGTTGTTTTTGCTGTTTTTGTCGGAAGACAGGTTTTTTGTCATTGTAAATATTGTCCGTAAAGTCAAATTATTAAGGTCGAATAACCGCCGCGAGGGCTTTCAGAAAATCTACGGTTTCTTTAACGTCGTGTACCCTGAAAATCTTAGCCCCGCGCCGGTACGCGGCGGATGTCGCCGCTAATGTTCCCGGCAGCCTGTCCTCAACGGGCCTGTTTGTTATCGCGCCTATAAACGACTTACGCGACAGTCCCGCCAGCAGCGGATAACCCATCGATACGACTTTGTCAAGCTCGCGTAACAGTGTTAAGTTGTGCCCCGTGTCTTTGGCGAATCCGAAACCGGGGTCAACGACTATCTTATCCCTGTTTACGCCGGCCCGCAAAAACACGTTTACCGACTCGGCCAATTCCATGACTACTTCGTTTGTGACATCCGCGTATTTAGGGTTCTCCTGCATAGTGTGCGGCGTGCCGCGGCTGTGCGTCAATACTGTAACGCATTGCGGATTCGCCGCCGCCGTCGCCGGCATCTTAGGGTCAATCCGCCCCGCCGATATGTCGTTTATCCAACGCGCCCCCGCGTCTATAGCCGCCCCCGCCACGGAACTCCACACGGTATCGATACTAATCGGCACGTTCAGCCCGCGTTTCGCCAATTCGGAAATAACAGGCGCCACCCGCGCCGCCTCCTCCTCCGGCGGCAAAAACTTCGAGCCGGGGCGGGAAGAGCATCCCCCTATATCAATAACATCCGCCCCCTCGTCGACAAGCCGTAAGGCGTGTTCAACCGCGGCCCCTGTATTAATATACTTCCCCCCGTCATAAAAAGAGTCGTCCGTAACGTTGACGATGCCCATTACCATAAAAATATTTCGACTTTCCGCCCCAACCGGCGCATATTTTTTTTCGAGACAGTTTCAAATTTTGTGTAAATGTTTTTTAAGAGTTGTGACTTTCTGGATTGCTTCGGCGCTTCGCGCCTCGCAACTTGTTTATCTCGCCGTAGGCAACTTGTTTATCTCGGCGAAGCCAACTTGTTTATCTCGGCGAAGCCAACTTGTTTATCTCGGCGAAGCCAACTTGTTTATCTCGGCGAAGCCAAGTTGTTTATGTCGGCGAAGCCAACTTGTTTGGTGG
>JAITCM010000057.1 GCA_031283085.1 Chitinispirillales bacterium
GACCGCGAAGCGGCGGCCGGCACGAAGCGTGTAGACATAATAGTAGACTACAACGGGCGGAAGTACCCTATCGAACTGAAAATCCTGCAAAGCGAGAACAGCCGCGCCGAGAGTTTGGCACAGATACGCGGCTACATGGATAAATTTGGGGCGGACGCCGGATGGCTCGTTATTTTTGACAAAGACCCGGGGAAAAGCTGGGACGAGAAGATTTACATGACGGAGGAGACGGCGGGCGGGAAGAGAGTGACGGTGATTGGGTGCTAAACAGGCTGCGCCTGTTCTACGGGTTTAGCGATGCCCCCAAAAACGCGGTTATTTTTAATATAGCCGTACCTGAAAAAAATGTTTTGTTCAATATCCATAATCGCTTCCAAAATCTCGCGGGCACTTTTTTTGGGGATTTTTTACTTGAAAAATATCGGGTAATAAAATTTTGTTTTTAAGGGGCGACTAAATATAAAGAAAATATCGGCATAACGGCGGCGGTTTTATTATATTCTATAAAATGGTGAGGCGGGCTGTTTTATCGGCAATAAACCGCCGTTGTCGCCCGTAATCGCGAAAACGGGCTATGCCGCCCGTTATTTACATCAATTGGATGGGGAGGGCAGGTCAAATGATAAAGAATGCCGTGACAACTGCCGCGCTGGCGCTTGTGTTAACCGCGGCGCCGCTGTTTGCCCAGTCGGTTGACGCCTACGATATCGGGAGTTCCTATTTTTCCGGCGGCGACTCCTCCACCGGGTTGCTTGACCCGTCGCGCCTTAAGGTGAGCCATGCCATGAGCTTCATGGCCGGCGGCTCCGATGTCGCCGACGTTAAGTCGCAGAGCGTTTACTCGACCATGATACAATACAAGTTCAACGCGCCCGTCGTCATGAGCCTCAACTTCAATATGCCCATTCACTCTACTTTCAACCGGTACAACAACTTCACGACGGACAACCTGTCCTCTCTGGATTACTTCAGAAATATGCCCATAGACGCCTCGATAGCCTGGATGCCCACGCAAAACCTGATGCTCCGCGTGTCGGTGATCAAGCAGCCGGAGGCCGGATACTTTTACAACGGGCTATACGCGCCGGACAGGTGGTTCTATAGGGGATGGTAGCGTCTCGGTGACAATCGTTTCGCAATCTACCTTACCGGCAATCCTCTCGGCGCCGCGTCTATCCGCGGCGAGCCCGACTATCGTTGACCCCGACCCGCTCATGCAGGCGGCGGCGCATCCGGCCGCCTTCAAGCCGTCGCGGATTTCCCGTAAGCGCGGGTAACGCTCGAATACGGTCAGCTCAAAATCGTTGTGCGCGGCGCCGGCTACCCCGTCGAAATCATTCCTCGAAAGCGCCTCTATCATGCCGTCTGTCAGCGAAACGTTTTGGGCGACGCGGCCGTAGTCTATCGACCCGTAAGCCTCCTTCGTGCTGACACCGAACTCCGGAATCGCCAAAACCAGGTACAGCCTTATCGCCGTGTCGATAGGTTTCAGGGCGCCGGCCGCCTCGCTGTCAAACGCCGTCCCGCCGTCAAAGAAGTAGGGAACGTCCATCCCAAGTTCCCGGCCTGTGTCGCGGAATTGACCGGCCGTCAGACGCAGCTCCCAGATACTGTCCAAAGCGCGTAGCATCGCCGCCGCGTTAGCCGACCCGCCGGCCAAGCCGCCCATTACCGGTATGCGTTTGTCTATGGAAATCCTGAAAAAACCTGACCGCCCAAAGCGCTCACGGACAAGACGGCAAGCCTTGACGCAGATATTGCCGCCGTCGCGAGGCACACGGGGGTCATCGCACTCCACAATATCCGCCTGAGTACCGTCATCGAGCGGTTCTACGCTCAACGTATCGGCCAAAGCGATTCGGTGCTTGACGATTCCAAGCTCGTGGTAACCGGCATACGGGCCGTCGGTGAGCCGCCTTATTATGTCCAACGAAAGGGTCACGCGGGTGGGGGAGTCGATAGTTGTCATACCGTTAATATAATTTTCGCCGTAAAAAGACTTTGGTTTTTATATTTGATTTTACACGTGTATTAATGTAATTTTATACATATCCAAATCCCCAATCTTAAAAAAGGACGGCGTCCATATATGCAATACCGCCCAGACAAATACCAAAAAGACCTTTCTATTCTAGGTTTCGGTTGTATGCGCTTTCCCCATACCCGCGGCCGCATCGATATGGCCAAGTCCGAATCCATGTTGCTTAGCGCCGTGGCGCGCGGCGTGAACTACTTTGACACCGCCTACGTCTACCCCGGCAGCGAGGAGGCGGTGGGGCATATCGTCGCAAAAAACGGGCTGCGCCAAAGGATATACCTCGCTACAAAACTTCCGCTCTTTTTATGCAAGTCGTACGCGGACTTCGACAAGTTTTTCAACAAGTCGCTTGAGCGGCTGCAAACAGACTATATCGATTACTACCTGATGCACATGATTACCACGCCGGAGCAGTGGCGGTCGCTCTGCGGCATGGGAATAGAGGGGTGGATAGAGGAGAAGAGGGCGCGGGGCGTGATAAAGCAGTTGGGCTTTTCCTTCCACGGGAAGCGCGAGGACTTTGTGGGCATCGTTGACGCGCGTGGTTGGGACTTCTGCCTGATACAGTACAATTACCTGGACATCAACAATCAGGCGTCGCGGACGGGCCTTGTCTACGCGTCTTCCAGGGGAATTCCCGTGTTTGTCATGGAGCCGCTTTTGGGTGGGCGCCTCGCCAATCCCAAATCCCTGCCCGCCAAGGCGTTGCAGGCTATGAGCGCCGCCGATACGTCGCTTTCGCCGGCGGCTTGGGCGCTTAGGTGGATTTGGAACCACAGGGAGGTCACGCTGCTGCTCTCCGGGATGAGCTCTCAGGCTCAGCTTGACGAGAATATAGCGCTTGCCGAGCGCATTGCCGCCCCGAACTTTCTCTCCGGGAGCGAGCTTGGGGTGATTGATAAGGTGATAGGGTTCGTAAACGAGTCTAACAAAATACCGTGCACGGGTTGCGGCTACTGTATCCCTTGCCCGACGGGGGTCAACATTCCGGGATGTTTCGCCGCCTACAATGATTCCTACAAGGGCGGGCGTTTCGCGGCGCTCAAGCCATACGTGATGGCCACCGCCGCGTTGACCACGAAGAGCGGTCTGGCGAGTTCGTGCAAGTCTTGCGGTAAGTGCGAGGCGCACTGTCCGCAGGGCATAAAGATAGGTAAGTCGTTAAAAAAGGCAGCCCGCCGCCTCGAACCGTTTTGGTTTACGGCCGGCATATCGGCCGTTAGGTGGTTCACGGGTTTTAAGGCGAAAAAAGGACACTGAACCGTATATCTACCCTACCCGTTGTGTCAACTACAATATTTCCCGTAGCAATACGGAATTATTGGTTTGATGATAAAACGGGAGGCTTCGCGCCTAATATCGACGATGGCTGAGAACCATCCTTTGCTGATAATCGCCGGACCGCGTTGCGCCGGAAAGAGCGCGCTCGTCAAACGGCTTTTGGCCGGCCACACCTACATAGACCTTGAATCCCCTAACATCGTGAAGTTTGCCCGGAATCGCCCGATGGCCTTTTTCGAGCATTATCGGGGAGATATAATATTAGACGAGTTTCGCCACGCGCCGGAACTTTTCAGGTACATAAGGGGTGCCGCGGCAAAAAGGCGCATTGTGTTAATCACCTCCCGCAGACCGTCGTGGCGCGCTCCGCGGCGTGTGACCGAAAAGAGCGCCGTCGGCATGGTAACACTGCTGCCGCCTTCCATAAAAGAACTCGGCGTCAACAATATTTGTCTTGAACGGGACGAGTACATCTATATGGGGTTCATGTCCGGCGCGTATATGGAAAACGCCGACCCGCGCAAAGCGCAGTTCGACTACCTGACCGTTCTCCTGCAGCGTGACATTGCGCCGCTGGTACGCGTGGAGAACAGGGAGACCTTCAAGCGCTTTTTCAGGCTCTTGGCGGAACGTGTGGGGTTGGCTCTAAACATCGGCACTTTCGCGGAGACCGTGGGCGTGCCGCGGTCGGTGCTTGTCAGGTGGATGCTCCTGCTCGAGGCGCACTTCGTCATCTTCAGGGTACCCGTCTACCCAAACCGCTTACGTACCCGTACAAGAGCAATCAGAGCCCCAAAATTCTACTTCACCGACGTGGGCCTTGCCGCCTATTTGCTCAGGATACAAACCCCCGAACAAGTCCACCGCTGTCACGCGGTCGGCAACCTCTTCGAGAATTTAGTGGTTGCCGAGGCGCTGAAGGCGGCCTGCAATCAGGGGCGAAACGCAAATATGTTCTACTATCGCAACCGGGACGGGTTCGAGATAGACCTCATTTTGCCGAGCGGATGCTCAGTCATACCCATAGAAATAAAATCAAGTTCAACTTTCAACACTTCTTTCGCCGACAACATAAAGCGTTTCCACGCATTCGCGGAAAATATCCTGGACGGGTACGTCGTGTACGGCGGAGTCGGGAGCGACCGGGTAAGCGGGGCCAGGTATATCAATTTTCGGGATGTGTGGGAGATTGCGCGGGGGTAGCGTCATTATGTATATTATTCTTTGAATATGGAACGGGAAGTTCTCTTCCGACCGAACAAAAAATTTAACAAAGGAGCGCGGTATGCCGCACATCGTCGTCAAGACTGTCAAGGGCCCGTCACAACAGCAACTCCAAGCCGCCGCCGAACAAATCGGCGCGGTCGTCAGCAAGACCATGGGCAAGCCCGCCAAATACATTTCCGTTTCCGTTGAGGAATACTCCTTCGGTGAGTGGGAGGGCGTTTACAACGAATTCGTTAAAGACAGGGATAACGTGGTTGTGAAACCGGGTTACACAAACCCGAAGACGTTTGAGTAGGGTGAGGGCGGCGGGCCGTATATGCGCGGATTTTATACGATAATTCTATTGACGCTGTCAAACATTTTTATGATTTTGGCGTGGTACGGCCACCTGCGGTTCGCGGCGATGCCGCGATTCTCAAAGGTCGGGTTGTTCACTATAATCCTGATAAGCTGGGGAATCGCGTTCTTTGAATACTGTGTGCAAGTCCCCGCCAACCGCCTTGGTTTTTCGGAATACGGCGGCCCCTTTTCGATGTGGCAGCTCAAGGTGATACAGGAGGCCGTATCTCTTACGGTCTTTGCGGTATTGGCAGTATTTCTATTGGGAAGCGGGGCAATGAGGTGGAATCACGCCGTATCTTTTTTGCTGATTGTGGCGGCGGTATATTTTGCTTTTATGAAGTGAGTATTTGAACCGGCGTCAATTCCTGTTGCTGATAATGGGCGCCGGTATCCTTCCGCCTCTGTTTATGAATCCCGCCGGAGAGAATTTGTTTACCGCCATGACAGGCGCCGTGCCGAGCAGCCCGCCGAACTCTACCTTTTCTCCCACCGTTTTTCCGGGCACGGGGATGAGGCGCACCGCCGTAGTTTTGTTGTTCACCACGCCTATCGCGCATTCGTCGGCGATGATGGCTTCTATGATATCCTCCGGCGTGTCTCCGGGGATTGCAATCATGTCGAGGCCTACGCTGCATACGGAGGTCATGGCTTCCAGTTTTTCTAAGGAGAGGCTTCCCCGTCCGACCGCCTCTATCATGCCGGCGTCTTCGCTCACGGGGATGAAGGCGCCGCTAAGCCCGCCCACGTAGACGCCGGCCATCAGCCCGCCTTTTTTGACCGCGTCGTTGAGCATTGCCAGGGCGGCGGTCGAACCGTGCGCCCCGACGCTTGACAGGCCCATCACTTCCAGTATGTGGGCCACGCTGTCGCCGACGGCCGGCGTTGGGGCGAGCGACAGGTCGATTATTCCCATCGTCGCGTTTAATCGTTCGGCGGCCTGGCGCGCTACGAGCTGGCCTACCCGCGTGATTTTGAAAGCGGTCTTTTTGATGCACTCTGAGAGCTCGCCGAAATCCGCGTCCGCCCCGCAGCGTTCGAGCGCCCGTCTGACCGCGCCGGGGCCGCTTACGCCCACGTTTATCACCCGGTCGCCCTCGCCCACGCCGTTGAAGGCGCCGGCCATGAACGGATTGTCCTCCACCGCGTTGGCGAAGACCACGAACTTCGCGCAGCCTATGGCGTCGCGGTCTTTAGTAAGGTCGGCGGTTTTTTTGATGATTTCGCCCATGCGTTTCACGGCGTCCATATTGATGCCGGCGCGTGTGGAGGCCGCGTTTACGGAGGAGCAGAGGCGTTCCGTGACGGAAAGGGCTTCCGGGACGGTGTTCAGGAAGGCGTTTTCGCTCGTCGTCGCCCCTTTGTGAACCAATGCCGTGTAGCCGCCGATGAAGTTGACGCCGCAGTCGCCGGCCGCCTTATCGAGGGCGTCGGCGATTTGCATGAAGTCGGTTTCGGTCTTGCCTAAGAGACTCACCGGCGTTACGGAGATGCGCTTGTTGACTATGGGGACGCCGTACTCGCTTTCGATTTCGCGTCCCACTGAGACAAGGTTTTTCGCGGATTCCGTGATTTTTTTGTAGACGCGCTCGGATGTACCGGCGCCTGAGTCGGCGATACAGTCAAAGAGGGAGATGCCCATGGTGATAGTGCGGACGTCGAAGTTGTCCTTGTCTATCATCTCGTTGGTTTCTAAGATTGCGGAACGGTCTATCATTTTTATCCTTATCGACAATCAGATTTTGTGCATGGCGTTGAAGATGTCCTCGTGCTGTATCTTTATGGACATACCTATCTCGGCGCCCAAGGCGGCGAGAGCGGCGGAGATGTCCTCGAACTTTCGGGCGCAATTGCTCATGTCGACGAGCATTATCATGTGGAAGTAGTCGTTCATAACGGATTGGCTCAAGTCCATGACGTTTATGTCTATGGAGAAAAGGAGGCCGCTGACTTGGGCTATTATGCCCATCCTGTCCTTGCCGACTACGGAGACGATTGCGCGCATCGGGTCTGTTCCTTTTAGGTTGTATTGCGTACGTGGTTAAATATATATTATCAATATCTTAAAAGTCAAAATATTAAAAATAATGCCGGCGACGCCCATTAATTATATTCAACAGACAAGGACGACATAATGCCGACAACCGAAATCGCCCAATACATAACCGAAGCGAGTCGCATCTACCAGACCGGCAACGCCACCGAGCATACCTACCGCCCGGCGTTGCAAAACCTGTTGGATGGCATCGCCGCCGCGCAAAACCTGTCCCAACTCAAAAACCTGCGGTTTACAAACGAACCCAAACGCATAGCCTGCGGCGCGCCGGATTTCATCGTTACACGCAACGACATCCCGGTAGGCTACATCGAGGCCAAAGACGTAGGCATAGACCTAAACGGCAAAGCGCACAAAACCCAGTTCGACCGGTACAAACAATCGCTTAATAACATCATCTTTACCGATTATCTTGAGTTTCATCGCTACATGAAAGGCGAACTTGCCGAGAGTGTCCGTATTGCCGATATTAAGAGCGGCAAAATTACGCCGATTAAGGAAAACTTCGCGTGTTTCGAGCAACTCATCTGTAACTTCGGGCTTACATATGCGCAAGGCATAGATTCCCCGGCGGAAATCGCCGGGATGATGGCCGCCAAAGCCCGCCTGATGGCGGAAGTTATAGAAAAATCCGTAAACGACGCCAAAGAAAACAGTGACGACGACAACGCCCTGTTCGAACAGATGGCATCCTTTCAAGCGGCGCTCATACCGGACATCAAACCCAACGAGTTCGCCGACGTTTACGCCCAAACCATCGCGTATGGCCTGTTCGCCGCCCGCCTGCATGACGACTCGCCGGACACGTTTTGCCAGGAAACCGCCGCCGGTCTAATACCCAAAACAAACCCGTTCCTGCGGCAGTTCTTCCAACAGATAGCGGGCTTCAACCTCGACGACAGCATCGGCTGGCTCGTGAAAGACCTTGCGCGCGCAATCCAGGCCGCCAATTTGACCGAAACCAAACGGCGCTTCGGCGAAAGCGCCGGGCAAGACCCGCTCATCCATTTCTACGAAGACTTCCTTTCCGCCTACGCTCCCGCCCTGCGCAAAAGCCGCGGCGTGTGGTACACCCCGCAACCCGTTGTCTCATTCATCGTAGGCGCGGTTGACGAAATCTTGGAAAAAGAGTTCAAACTGCCCAACGGCTTAGCCAATACGTCAAAAACAAAAATTAAGGTTATCGACGCGGCAGTACAAAATATGCCGGGGAAAGAGAAAGCGTCGGAGAAAGAGATGACGAAAGAGATAGAAACGCACCGGGTGCAAATCCTCGACCCCGCCGCCGGTACGGGAACTTTCCTTGCCGAAACCGTAAACCAAATCCACGGCAAGTACAAAAATCAGCCGGGGGTATGGCAAAGCTACATGAAAAACGAGCTTATCCCGCGCCTCAACGGATTCGAGATACTCATGGCCCCATACACAATAGCGCACACAAAACTCGAACTTTTACTCGCGCAGACCGGATACGTCGCCGCCGACAGCCAGTGGCTGCACATCTACCTTACCAATTCTTTGGAAGACACCGTACCGGAGGGCGGAGCGCCTATCCTTGTCCATGAAGCGCGGGGGGCCAACAAAATCAAACGCCGCGCGCCGGTAATGGTGGTGATGGGAAACCCGCCGTACAGCGGGGAGAGCCAGAACAGGGGCGAATGGATTGCGCGGCTGATGGAAGATTACAAGAAAGAACCCCCCGCCGATTCCTCGCTGCAAAAGAACAACCCTGACCATTGGCTTGAAGTGCACGAGCAAGGCGCTCAATATTTGCAAGAGCGCAATTCCAAATGGATTAACGACGACTACTGCAAGTTCATTCGTCTGGGGCAATACTTTGTGGATAAAAATAACGCTGGGATATTGGCGTATATCAATAACCATGGCTTTATCGATAACCCTACGTTTAGGGGAATGCGTTGGAGTTTGTTGAAAAGTTTCGACAAAATCTATATCCTTGACTTGCACGGCAACGCGAGGAAAAAAGAGGTTTGCCCCGATGGGAGTAAAGATGAGAATGTGTTTGACATTCAGCAGGGCGTGAGTATCAATATCTTCGTTAAAACCGGCAAAAAGAAATACGGCGAGTTGGCGGAAGTGTATCACCTTGACCTTTACGGGAAGCGCAAGGAGAAATACGATTATTTATCCAAGAATAAATTTTCTAAGGTTCCGTTTATAAAACTCGAACCGTCCGCGCCGGAATACTTTTTTGTGCCTAAAGACTACGGGCTTAAGGAGGAATACGATAGCGGATTTGGGGTACAGGAATTGTTTCCGGTAAATTCGGTGGGCGTTGTAACGGCAAATGATTCAGTTTTTGTGAACGCCGATAAGAAAGTTCTATCAAAAAATATAAAGGATAATTTTGATGTAACTCCGGACAAAAAATTAATACAGCGCATCAACTACCGTCCTTTTGACAGTCAGTATGTTTATTACGATGTAGAGAAAATTGAGAGGGCGAGGGAAAAAGTCATGTCGCATTTCTTGAACGGCGAAAATATAGGTTTGGTTGTTGCAAGGCAATGCGCAAGCGGTTGGAGATATGTTTTTATCACAGAAAATATCGCAGATTTGAATTTGACAGGCACTGCCGGTAGTTTCGGTTCCGGATATGTTTTCCCACTCTACCTTTACCCAGGAGCCGGTCAATACGTTGCGGGCACCCGCGAACCAAACTTAGACCGCGCCATCATAAGCGAAATAGAGCGGCGGACAAGATTACGGTTCACAAACGAGGAAAAAAACGCCTCAAAGACCTTCGCGCCAATCGATATCCTCGACTACATCTACGCCGTCCTTCATTCCCCCGCCTATCGCGAGAAGTACAGGGAGTTTTTAAAAATCGACTTCCCCCGCGTCCCCTACCCGGAAGACGCAAAGCAATTCCGCCGTTTGGCAAAAATCGGCGGGAAGTTACGTAGCTTGCACCTGTTAGAAGATGTCGAGCCCAAGAAAGGCATTGCGGAATATATTATGCCCGGCAATGACACCGTAGAGAGGGTACGCTACGAGTCCGGCGCCGGCCAAGGCAACATCGGCAGGGTATGGATTAACGATAAGCAATATTTCGACAACGTCCCCACCGAGGCGTGGAATTTCTACATCGGCGGCTACCAGCCCGCCCAAAAGTGGTTAAAAGACCGCAAGGGGAGGACGTTGGAATTTGAGGATATGCGGCATTATCAGAAGCTCATCCACGTATTGGTGGAGACGGCAAGGATTATGGGGGAGTTAGGAGAAAAATGCTGAAAAATCTGTTTGCGCCGTTCATTGCCCCGTTTGTGTTTTTACCGTTTTGTTTGTGCGACGATACTGTCAACGATACCGAACGTCCGGCCGCCAAAACTGCGTATGAATACTTTGTGGAGCTGTCAAAGTACCCGCGCTGTTCCGGCAGTGAAAAACCGGCGAGCGACTTTTTAGCCGCGTTCGGCAGGGCGCATAATCTTGATACGCGTCAAGACGAAGCGTTCAATGTGCTTATCGGGAAGCGCGGTTCTGTCGGGCGTGAAAATGAGCCGCCGATAATACTGCAGGCGCATATCGACATGGTTTGCGAAAAGGATGACGATGTCGACCACGATTTTGAGCGTGATGCGATCGTACCGGTTATAGACAGAGACAGCGATTGGATTACCGCGGAGAAACGTACGACGCTCGGCGCCGACGACGGGAGCGGTGTGTCCGTGATAATGGCCGTACTGGCCGCTAACTCACTCTCTCATCCGCCGATTGAGGCGGTGTTTACGACGGAGGAGGAGATTGGAATGAATGGAGCGGAGCGGTTTGACGTTTCGTGGCTTAGCGGCAGGCGGCTCCTCAATTTAGATATGGTGCAAGAGGGCGCCATTGTGGTTGGCGACGGGCACGCGGGCGGGCCGGATTTGGTCGTCCCAATCGCGGTCACCGCCCGAATGAAAGCGGCGGTCATCCCGGAGTGGCCGTACAAGCCCGATTCGCCGCTGAGGGACAGGATGGTCGATGTCTTCAGAGAGTATTACGGCGAGGAGCCGATGCTCGCGGGGCTTCAGCACGCCGCCGTCGAGTGCGCGGTGTTTGCCTCAAAAATGCCGGACGCCGACATGGCCTCCATCGGCCCGGACATCGTCGATATCCACACGCCGAACGAAAGAATGAGATTATCATCGTATAATCGTGTGTATGGGTATCTTGTTAAACTGTTGGAGAGGTTGTAATAAAACTATGCGGGGAAAATCGCAGGGGCTTCAGCCCCTGCGATTTTTTCTATCAGTAGAAATTCTTCTCCGAGTAATGCGGCCCGTTCTCGTAGACAAGCTTCTTTACCTCAGCCTTAGTTGCCGGAAAGTTCAGCCTGCCGTCCTCGACCATACGCTCCTGGTCCAGGAAATCCGGGTCTATCTTCCCCCCGGAGGCCTGATACTTGGCGCCGTTCTTGTCTATCAGCGAGAATTGATCAGGCTTCAGGCGTAGCGGGTTGTACGAGTTGTTGTGCATACGGAAAAGCAGCGTGCCGCCCTTGTTGGCGGTGTTGGTGACGGAGAGCAGAATGTCGTACTTGTTTATCTTCCTGAAGACCAGCGTATCCGAGTATTCGGTGATCACGGAGAGGAACGCCGACAGGCTGTGGATGTTGGCCTTATAGCAATCGCTCAGGAGTTTTTGGGCGTCCGCGTCGGTGGAGTCGAAGTAGAGCGCCACTTTCGCGTAGTATTCGGCCTCTATGAGGGAGCTTTCGCCGGTCTCCTTGTCTTTGATTCCGTCTTCGTACAGGTCTTTGCCTTTTTTGTAGTTCTCTTTAACCACGCCTTTGATAACGTCTTTGCGTTTATCTCTGAACGGTGTGGCGTCCGCGGCCTTTTCAATCGCCCTGTCGTAGTATTTCAGGGCGTTTATGAACTTGCCGTTGATTTCGCTCGAGTCGCCGAGCTGTACAAGGAAAGCGGCGTACTGTTGGCGCAGGCCGGCGTCCGCGTCTTCCTTGAGCTGGCCCTCGATGTCGTCCATCAGGAGCGGGATGGCGTCCATGGTGGCGCTACCCTCGTCGAGCACCATCTTCGCGCGTGTTATGCACATCTCGAGGAAGCGGTTACGCAGCTTCGTCGAGACCTTGTTCGGGTTGGCCGTGACGGCCTTCCGGTAGTTTATGTAGGCGGTCTTAAGCTGCGTGCGTCGCACGTCGCCCGTCGCCTTTTTGGCCACGTCGTAGGCCTTATCCCCGGCGGCCTCTTCCCCCGTCGTGCAGGAGAACAGCAATGCCGCCGCGCCGACACCGACAAGCAACCGTAACATACACTTCATGTAACCCTCCTTAAAGTTTCACCGACACGCCGCAGGGCGCGTCTATTATATTGAGTATGGTAGCGTTTCCCGTACCCGGCAAAAGCTATATATTGTATAAAATGGTTTTTATCCATGCTCGTTGTCAATCTTTTCGTATGAGTTTTTTTAATGCGAGATACACAGGGGCAGTACAACTCCGCCGTGAGAATCGTAAAAACCCTTCGAAATGGGGGGTTTGAGGCTTTTTTTGCGGGCGGGTGGGTGCGTGACCGCGTGATGGGCGCCCCCTCTCCGAGCGACATTGACGTCGCTACGAGTGCCGCTCCGGCCGATGTACGCCGTCTCTTCGGCCGTACGGTGGGGGTTGGCGAGCAGTTCGGGGTGATGCTCGTCCTTGATGGAGGAATTTCCTTCGAGGTGGCGACTTTCAGGGCCGACGTGGGGGTTGGGGACGGGCGGCATCCCGAAAGCGTCGTCTACACCGACGCCGAGAACGACGCCCTGCGGCGCGACTTCACCGTCAACGGGATGTTCTACGACCCCGAAATCGGCGAGGTTATCGACTATGTTGGGGGGCGGGCCGACATAGACGGACGCCTCATCAAAGCGATAGGCGACCCCGAACAGCGGTTTCGGGAGGATTACCTGCGGATGTTGCGGGCGGTGCGCTTCGCCGCGCGCTTCAACTTCGACATAGACGGGCGGACCCTTGAGGCGATACGGGCAAACGCCCACCGCATAAATGCCATATCCGCCGAGCGTATCTACGCGGAGATGAGCAAGATGCTTACCGGCCCAAATTCGAATACAAGCATAGAGTTGCTGCACGGGGCCGGTCTGCTCAAACACTTACTGCCCGAAGTGGAGAACCTCCGCGGTGTGGAGCAGCCCGCGCAGTTTCATCCGGAGGGAGACGTGTTTGTCCACACGGTTAAGGCGCTGAGCCTGTTGCCGGAGAACCCGTCTTTGGCTCTGGCGTGGGCCGCCCTCCTGCACGACATAGGCAAGCCCGCCACAAAGAGCGTCGCCGACCGCATTCGCTTCAACAACCACAACGTCGTGGGGGCCAGGATGTCCATAAATGCCCTAAAGCGCCTGCGCGCCCCAAACGCGCTCGTCGACACAGTAGCGGCGATGGTGGAGAACCACATGAACTTCATGAACGTGAGCAAAATGCGCCTCTCCACGCTGAAAAAATTCCTGTCTCGGGAGACTATCCGCGACGAGCTTGCGTTGCACAGAATAGATTGTTTGTCGAGTCACGGAGACTTGGAGAACTACCGTTTTGTGGAGGAAAAGCTCTCCGGATTCAAAGCGGAGCAGATAAAACCGAAGCCGTTTGTCACCGGGAGGGATTTAATCGAGCTCGGACTCACGCCGGGGCCGGCCTTCGGAAGAATACTGAGCGCCGTCTACGACCTGCAGCTCGAAGAGAAGGTAGCGTCGAGAGAAGAGGCGCTGAAGACGATGCACGGGATGCTCAATAACCGGGATAAATAAGGGGACGATTTTTATGCCCGTCAAAAGAATCAGCGCGATATCGATATGTCTCCGCGTTTGCGCGCTCCTCATGGCGTACGCGGCGCCGTGCCACCTGTCCGCCCAGCCGGACTACTTCTTTGAGGCCTACGATTCCGGTATCTACGGCATACTCGACCGCCACTTCAGGGGCGTCCTGTTTCCTGAAATCTACAAGAGCCTGCCGGGTGTAAAGGTGGCCTACCCCGGTTTATGGGAAGCCGACATGGCCTGCGTAGGCGTCGGCCTGCTGCCCGACCAAATCGTGAACTCCTCCGGCCTCGGTTGGAACGCGCTCTACGCCCACACGGACATCGACCTCTCTTCCGGCGGCAGCGCCGGATTGTGGCTGGGAAACGCGAACATCGGCAGCTCGTTTCAGGCATTTGAATATTACGACATCACAGGCGCCTGGGATATCAGCGAATTTTCGCTGCGCGGCGCCTTTTGGATATCGCCTCGCCAAAACAACCGGTTCCAGGGAATATCCGCGGCCTTTGACGTCGACGACTTCTACGCCGACAACGGCAGCGACTTTGGAGGGTTATACGACGATAAGAGCTATTATCTCAACATAAACGCGCTTGTTAGACTAAACGACGATTACCGGCTGAAGGTCGCCTTCCGCACACGAAACAAGTACGCGGATAACCCGGAGGACACGCGTGACGATGATAACAGGCACTTCACGGACGCCGTTTCCGTGGGCCTGTTGGACGGCAAGATGAGGACGCTGGAACTCATGGCGCGGAACACTTTCGCCGTGAACAACGCCTACAGGAAGAGCGACACGTTGGCGTTGGCGCTGCGCTACACACAGGGCGGGGCGATAAGCTACATGAAGCACACGCTCTTCTTCGGACTGGCGGCGGACGCAGGTTTGGCGTATCCGTCTAAGATAAGCCAAAACGCCGGCAGCTTCCTGTACTATCACTATCTGCGCCGAATGACCGGCGAGGGCCGCCTGGCAAGCGTGTCCCTCACCGCGCCCATCATTGCCGATGTGGATTTATCACGAGGCCTGCGCTGCATATTGTCAATCCGCCCGAAAATCACCTACACGAACACCGCCCCGTTACGGGAGCCGGAAAAAAAAGTATACCTGAAACCGCAGCATATATTCGCCGTGCGGTTATCGGAACCGGAATTGAGCTTTAGGGGGGTTATTGGGGACAGGCTCGATTTTACGTTGATGCCGTCAATAAAGAACGACGTGTTCTTCTCGGCGCTGGAGGCGAGATACAGGTTTTAGAAACCGTAACCTCACCAGTCAGCCTCGACCTCTCCCCCCACGAGCTGTGAACTGTTTTCGGTATATTGATGGATTTCAAACTCATTCCCGTCGGGGTCTTTCAGCCAAATTTGATACGTGGAGTCGCATCCCAGCTTCTTTGGCGAGAATCCGATGCGGCGGGCGGATAGCGACTCCATCGCGGCGTCGATGTCCGGCGTTTCCAAACAGAAGTGGGCGAGCCTTCCAAGGGCGGCTACGGCGCTGCGGGATACGTCTTCAAAGAGCTCGATGAAGTTGCCGTCGCCGAATTCAAGGTAGGCGCCGAAGAGGTTGCCGTTCCTGTTGAAAACGAAGCGCTTTTGGAAGCCGAGCTTGCTGTAAAAATCGACCGACCGGGTGAGGTCCTTCACGTACAGGCACACGTGCGCGATTTTTGTGAATGCCGGCGGCGGTGTTTCCGTTGCCGCTTCGACGCCGGCGGACGGCGCGGCGATGCGGGTTTTGGCATCGCCCGATACGTCAAACTCGGCGGCCGCCCCATCGTCCTCCGGCTCCCAACCAATCTCCCACTCGTCCCCCTTGCGGTCGCCGTGCGTATCGGATGGCGCCGGCTTAAGCTCGAAGAGGCCTGAATCCGTTACTTCCGGGACGGTTGCGGCGTCCTCCGGTTCGTCACTCTCCGCGGGAACGGCGTTATCGGTTGATGGCTTAAACTCGAAGATGCCTGAATCCGTCACTTCCGGGACGGTTGCGGCGTC